>JBEBIR010000899.1:0-1617 GCA_040080315.1 Gemmatimonas sp. | reverse complement strand
GATGTCTAACCTCGTCTCGTGGGCTCGAGATGTGTATAAGAGACAGCAGGGCGTGATCGCGCGCCTGACCGAACTCTGCGCGCAGCTCGGTGGCGAATACCTCGTGCACGGCTCACCCGCGCAGCGCAATCCGCAGCCGGGGCAAACCCATGCCGACGCGCTGGGGCGCGCCACCGAGGCCTGGCTCAGCGCCGGGCAGCAGGCCGGGGCGCTGGGGCTGCGCTATTGCATCGAACCCTTGAGCCGGGACCAGACCTCGGTCGTGAACACGGTCGCGCAGGCGGCGGCGATCGTGCAGGCCGCGGCGCTGCCGGGCCTGCGCACCATGCTCGACACGTGTTCCGCAGGCGCCACGGAAGTGGAGCCGTTGGCGGAATTGATCGCCCGCTGGTGGCCGACCGGCCTGCTGGCGCATGTGCAGTTGAACGATCGCAATCGGCGCGGCCCCGGCCAGGGTGAGGATCGATTCGGGCCCATTCTTGCAGCGCTGCGGCGCCAGGGTTACAGCGGTTGGCTGGCGATCGAGCCTTTCGACTATCGGCCCGACGGCCCGGGGTGCGCCGCGCATTCGATCGGGTATTTGCGCGGGCTGTTGGAGGCGGCGACCGCCAGGTAACGATGAGGACTCGTGACGCAGCTTCGAATCCACGCCGCTGCGGACTCAAGCACGAACGACGCGCCAGTCAATCGAACAAGGCGCTGAACCTTCGCTGCATTTCCTCGGGCTGCAGCTTCTCGATCTCATGGCCGATCAGCCAGGTGTGTCAGAACGGGTCGCGCAAACGGCAGCTGCGCTCGCCGTAGAACTGATCGGTGGGTGCGCGCACCAGGAAACGGTCGTGGGCGCCGCTCACCACGGCGCCGCGCAGATGCCGGGCCTGCACGGAATCGACACTGTCGAAACGCACCACGCTGTCTTGCAGCACGGGGATCACGATGTCGACCCGGCCCGTGGGCAGCGCGCGTTCGCGGCTGTGCGGCAAGGCGTCGCGCGAAACGAACCACATCGTCTCGACGTACGGTGCGAGCGCCGCGGCGGGTCGGTGCGTGAAGCATGCGCAAGGCTACTGCATGGGAGCGCGAGAAATTCCAGGCCGGCGACGCGCCTGTGGCCTCAGGGCGGCACCGCCAGGTTCGCCAGCGCTGCGCGCAAGGCTGCCACCTCGCGCGGCCGAACCAGCCGCGCCATTTCAATGCCGTCGCGCAGGAACACCAGCGTGGGCCAGAGCTTCACGCCAAACGAGCGGCCGAGAGCTTGCCCCGGGCCGTCGGCGACCTTCAAATGCTGCAGCGGCGAATGCTCGGCCAATGCCTGCTCGATGAGCGGCTGCGCGGCGCGGCAGTGGCCGCAGTTCGGGCTGCCGAACTCAAGCAGCACCAGCCCGCGGCTGGCGTCGATCTCGGCACGCACCGGCTCAATGGCCTGCCAGCTTGTGCTCACGCCGCTCGGGCCAGAATCAATTGACGAGTTGCCCCGCTTTGCCGACGGGTCAGGGCTTGATCTTGCTGCTGAACGCGTTCGTGAACACATCGGCCACCGCAAGCGCCTTCTCCGGCTTGGCGTTGGCGAACGTGATGTCCATCGTCTTTTGCATCAGCTCGGTCTCGATCCAGCCC
>JBEBIR010000898.1:0-1618 GCA_040080315.1 Gemmatimonas sp. | reverse complement strand
GGGCGCACCGGCCATTCTCGACACGAATACGAGCACCGCCGTGCGCGCGTGTCTCGCGGCCAAAGAACTCGAATTGGATATCTCCGGTTCCGTATTCCGTGTCAGCGCAGAACCGTACACGTCAGCCAAAGACGCCATCGTGCGCGAGCGCGGATGCCGCACGGCCAGTCACTACTCGTGCGCCGAACTCGGATATATCGGTCTGGCGTGTGCCCATTCCGCGGCGGTCGACGAGGTGCATCTCATGACCGACAAGGTCGCCCTCATCCAGCGACAGAAAGCCGTCGGCGGCGGCGAGCATGTTGTTGGCGCGCTGGCCTTCACGACGGTGCTCACCAGTTGTCCCAAACTCATGCTCAACGTCGAACTCGGCGACTATGCAACCGTCACGCACCGTGACTGCGGATGCCTGTTGGAGCGCATGGGATTCACCACGCACCTGCACGACGTGCGAAGCTGGGAGAAGCTGAACAGCGCGGGTGTCACCTTTCTTGGAACCGAACTCATTGCGCTGGTGGAGCAGGTGCTGCCAACGCGGTTTGGTGGAAACGCGATGGACTATCAGTTCGTGGAAGAGGAAGAAGCCGGATTGCCGCGCGTCAGTCTACTGGTACATCCGCGACTCCCCGCGATCGACGAACACGCCGTCATCGAAACCGTATTGCATGAGCTGCGCGCGTGTCCCGGTGGTGGCCTGATGGCCGACACATGGCGTGAGAGCGGAACGCTTCGTGTGCAACGCCGAGAGCCGTACATCACCGGCGCGTTCAAACTGCTTCCCTTGCACATTCTCGGGACGACGAGTGCGCACTAAGGGCAAGCTGGGACCGGGGCTCGTGTTCTTCTTCACCGCCATGGGGCCCGGCACATTTCTCTCGAGTGCTGTTGCCGGTGCCACGTACGGATACGCGCTTATCTGGGCGCTCGGGCTGGCGCTGCTCTTTCGTTACGTCTGGGTGAACACGGCGGCGTCGTATGTGCTCGTGACAGGCGAGAGCTTGCTGCAGGGCTACGCGCGAATCGGCAAGTGGCTGGTATGGACGTCGTTAGTGGTGACAATCGTCGTGCGTCACTCCAGCAACCTTTATACGATCCTGCTGATGGGCAACGCCGCGCATCTGTTGATGCCGCTGCCCACGACCTCGAGCGGAGCGGTCTGGACTGTCGCGCTGACCCTGCTTGGAGTCGTCATGATGATCTGGGGCGGATACCCGTTTATCGAACGCGCGTGCAAGCTGGTGATCGTGATGCTGGGAGTCACGTTGCCAGTGGCTGCGATGATGTCGCATCCCGATCCCGCGGCGCTCGCGCGTGGCATGTTCATTCCCACGATTCCGAACAGCACGGGCCTGTACAGCGCCATGTTGCTGCTGGCCGCGATGATCGGCGCCCAGGCAGGCAGCATGAGCAATCTGAGCTACTCGTATTTTGCCACCGAGAAGGGATGGCGCGGTGCGGCCGACCTGGCGCGCCAACGCACCGACTTGCGCACCAGCACGTTTGCGCGATTCGCCGTCGGTACGCTGCTGCAGATTGCGGCTGCGGCGACGCTACTGCCGTTGGGGATCAAGCCGTCCAGCGCCGAGCATCTGGTGCGCATTTTCAGTGACAGCATGGG
>JBEBIR010000897.1:0-1618 GCA_040080315.1 Gemmatimonas sp. | reverse complement strand
GCGTCGTCCCTGCGCGTGCCTGGCCTGCGCGCGCCCGTCACCCTGCTGCGTGACTCGGCGGGCATCGTGCATATCCGCGCCGCGAACGAGCACGATCTATTCTTCGCGCAGGGGTACAGTGCTGCACGGGACCGGCTCTTCCAGCTTGAACTCTGGCGCCGACAGGCGACGGGAACGATGGCGGAGGCGCTTGGGCCTCGCTGGGTAGCCCGTGATCGCGCGTCGCGACTGCTTCGATACCGCGGGTCGATGGCCGCGGAACTCGCGCACTATCATCCGCGCGGCGCCGCGATCATCACGGCGTTCAGCGATGGCGTGAATGCGTACATCGCGCGCGTGCAGCGAGACCCCGCGCTGATGCCACCCGAGTTGACATGGTTGGGCATGACCCCCGGGCGATGGACGCCCGCCGTCGTGATTTCCCGCCACAACGCGCTGGCCGCCAACTCCCGCGACGAATTGCCAACGGCGCGTGCCGTGCGTGCCATCGGTGAGGACGCGGTGCGTCGTCGTCGCCGCTTCGAACCCGCACCGGCGCGTCTCGCGCTCGACTCGGCGGTGGCGCGACTGCTCCACGCCGTCACCGACGCGGCGGTCATGGCACCGTACGACGGCGCGAAGAATGCGCCGGCATTTCGTGCCGAAGACGTTCTCGCGTCCGTACGACGTCCACCGGGCACTCCAGCGACGACGCGCGATACGGGCGAGGTGAATGGTCCCGAGCCGGAACGATGGGAAAGCAACAACTGGGTGGTCGACGGTTCAAGAACTCGCAGCGGCAAACCGATTGTCGCGAACGACCCGCATCGAACGATTGCCACACCGTCACTGCGCTACCTCGTGCACCTCACGGCTCCAGGATGGGATGTCATCGGGGGTGGAGAACCGGCGATTCCCGGCGTCGCCATTGGCCACAACCGCGTCGGTGCATGGGGACTGACCATCTTCGGCATTGACGCCGAGGACCTGTATGTCTACGACACCGGTGTTCGCGATGCGCGCTCGTACCGATACGGCGCCGGCGTGGAGCGCATGCGCGAGGTGGTCGACACCATTCGCGTACGAGGAGCGGCACCGCAGCTCGTGACACTGCGCTTCACGCGACACGGACCCGTGCTATACGAGGATACCGCTGCGCATGTAGCCGTGGCGTTGCGCGCGGCATGGTTGGAAGTGGGTGGAGCGCCCTATCTCGCAAGCTTGCGCATTGATCAGTCGAGAAGTTGGACCGAATTCCGTCAGGCCCTCTCCTTCGCGCGGATGCCGGCCCTCAACTGGGTATGGGGAGACACGAGCGGTGCTATCGGATGGCAGAGCGCCGGCATCGCGCCGATCCGCAAGCAATGGGATGGACTGGTGCCGGTGCCGGGCGACGGTCGCTACGAATGGTCCGGGTTCCTTCCCATCATGGATCTTCCGCATCTGTCGTCCCCGTCCACGGGGGCCATCGGAACCGCCAATGCGTTCAACGTGCCAGCAGACTACGCACGTGTCGATGCGCTGGCCCGCACGTGGGCTGAGCCGTGGCGACTGCAGCGTCTCACGGAAGTGCTCGATACCCTGCGCAATGCCACCGTGAGCGACATGGCCCGGTTGCAACACGATGAAGTGTCGATGG
>JBEBIR010000896.1:0-1620 GCA_040080315.1 Gemmatimonas sp. | reverse complement strand
CCTTTGAACGCGAAGCGGGTCGGCAATCAGTGATTGCCGACCCGCTTTGTTGTGTGTGTTCGGGAACATTGCCCCTCCAGGTTTCGAACCTGGAACCTTCTGATTCAGAGTCAGACGCTCTGCCAGTTGAGCTAAGGGGCATCACCCCGTCGTTCCGGCACCCACCGACGGTGAACGGTCAAATATAGACAGCCCCTGTCCCGATGGTAGTGCGACAGACCCAGCGGCCACTGCGCGGCTCACACAGGGTCGCCGCCAATCTCCTGAAACATCGCCACGAGATCGATCGTGAGTCGCGCTGCGGCGCCCAACGGCCACCATTCGAGCGCAGTGCCACAGATCTGGGGACGCGCGGCATCCGGCGTCCAGTGTTCCACCAGTCTCGCGTCGAGGTCCACAACCCAGTACTCGATTCCCGCGCGTTGATACCGCAACCGCTTCACCAGCCGATCGAATCGCGCCGTCGACGGCGACAACACCTCAACCGCGAGCAGCGGCACTGGCTTGGGATCGTCATCCGCCACCCGACGCCCATTCACCAGCGGCAACACGTACACGTCAGGCTGCACGATCGTCTTCGGGTCCAGCACGACATCACTCGGCGCGGAAACGGCAATTCCAATCCGGTGCGCGCGCGCGTAGTCATCCAACAGGCCGACCAGCGCCACCACCGCCACCTGATGCGAAAGGCGTGGACTGGGACTCACCAGCAGTTCTCCGTCCACCACCTCGTACCGGTGGTGCGGATCGTTGGGCAACGCCCAGACGTCTTCGACGGTCCATACGCGGTCTTTCGCGATCGGCATGCCCATAGTCTGCTCGGCCTCGGCGTCGGTTGGCAAGTCCTCATTCCTCACAATGCAGCGAGGGTGACGAATGCTCGTCACCCTCGCATTGCGGCGCATCACATGATGTTGCGCAATGTGCCCTACGACAGGTCGTCCAGAATGCGTCCCATCAGCGCTTCAACATCCAGTCGCAACATCGCGGAGGCAGCAGAAGGGCGCCACTCAATCCACTCCGCACAAATCTCCGGTCGAGCAGACTCACGCGTCCATCGTTCAACCAGTCGCGCGTCGAGATCGACAATCCAGAGCTCAATGCCGGCACGTTGGTACAAGCGCCGCTTGATCAGTCGATCGGCACGCGCGGTCGATGCTGACAATACCTCGATCGCCAGCAATGGCAGCGGCAACGCCCGTGGATCAGCGCGTAGCTCGTCCTGCGAGAGACGCCGAATAAAATACACGTCTGGCTGCACCAGTTGTCCCACCGGGATAACCACATCACTCGGTGCGGCCAACAGTTCGCAGATTCCGACGTCGCGTGCATATGGACCCATCGCGAGCTGCAGCTCGTGAACTGCCCTCTGATGCAGGGCACGCGGTGAGGGGCTCACCAGCAGTTCCCCGTCCACCAGTTCGTATCGGTGACGCGGATCGTCCGGCAGCGCCCACACTTCGTCGAGCGTCCACACGTGGTCCTTTGCGATCGGCATGCCCTACCCCTTTTTGAGTTCCTTGGCCCAGCTATCCCGCAACGCCACAATCCGGTTGAACACCAGGCGCTGCGGCGTCGACGTCTCCACTACGCTCATGAAGTAGCCCGTGCGCTCGAACT
>JBEBIR010000895.1:0-1623 GCA_040080315.1 Gemmatimonas sp. | reverse complement strand
TTGGCGGTTCGTTTGGCGAAGTCTTTGCGCTCGACGCCAGAACAGGGTGTGTGCGCTGGAGCTACGAGGCCGACGCCGGGTTGCGGGGTGCGATCCTGGTGGGTGCCGAGGGTGGTCGAGCGATGGCGTACTTCGTGGACTTTCGCACGAATGCCTACGCTCTCGATGTGGCGGCCGGCACGCTGCGCTGGAAGACGCGAGTGGGCCGACACCCGGAAGCGAATACCACGGGCAGTCCGGCGCTCCACGGCGGACAACTGATTGTCCCGATTTCCAGCATGGAAGTGGTGACCGCAGGAAACCCCATGTACGAATGTTGTACGTCATCCGGTGCCGTGGCGTCACTCCACACCACGACGGGTCTCGTGAAGTGGTACCATCGCGTCACCGTCGATTCGGCGCGCGAGATAGGAAAGACTGCTATCGGCACAGCGATATTCGCCCCCTCGGGTGCTCCCGTATGGTCGAGCCCCACGGTGGATGCGCGACGTGGACTGGTGTACGTGGGAACGGGAGAGAACTACACGCGACCCGCCACCGCCACCAGCGACGCAATTCTTGCAGTGCGTCTGGATAACGGCGCGCTCGCATGGTCGTTCCAAGCCAGCCGCGACGACGCCTTCACGATGGCGTGCACGGGACTGCGCAACCGCGAGAACTGTCCAAGCCCACCCGGTCCGGATCACGATTTCGGCATGTCACCAATTCTCGCGACGCGTGCGGACGGCAAGGAGATCCTCGTGGTGGGGCAGAAGTCGGGCGTGGTGTTTGCGCTCGATCCGGATGCGAAGGGTGCACCGCTCTGGTCGACACGTGTTGGCAAGGGCAGCGCACTGGGCGGCATCCACTGGGGCATGGCCACCGACAGTCGTTTCGTGTACGCCGCGAACGCCGATCGTGCTTCTGCCATCGTGGTCAAGGACAGCGTGTCCCTCGCACCATCTCCAGGCCTGTACGCGCTCGATCTAGTCACGGGGAAATCGGTGTGGACCGCTCCCGCGTTGCCCACCGCGTGCGGCGAGCGGCGTGGATGTTTTGCCGCGAATTCGGCCGCTCCCACCGTGATCCCCGGAGCCGTGTTTGCCGGCGGCCTCGACGGGCACATCCGCGCGCATGCGACGAACGATGGTCGGCTGCTCTGGGACTTCGACACCGTGAAGGACTTCCCCACCATCAATGGCGTCGCGGGACGCGGCGGCGCGATTGACGGACCCGGTCCGGTGATTGCCGGCGGTTTCGTGTACGTGAACAGCGGCTATGGGAGCTTTGGACAGATGCCAGGGAACGTGCTGCTGGCGTTTTCGGTTGCACGCCGATGAAGCGCGCGCCGTGCTCGATTGCACTGCTCGCGCTCCTGGTGTCCTGCGACACCGCGACGCCTGCACCACCGCCCGTGACTCCAGCGTCGACCTCCACGCCGTTCAAGTCCACTGTCACTGTGAAACAGTTGATGGACGAGGTGCTCGAACCGGCGGCTAACGTGTACTGGGAATCCGTCGGCTCAGTGTCCGATGCGCGCGGGACACGGGAGATCGCACCGAAGACAGATTCGCAGTGGATCGCGGTGCGAAACGCGGCCACTGTCGTCGCCGAATCCGGCAACCTGATGATGCTCGACGGACG
>JBEBIR010000894.1:0-1624 GCA_040080315.1 Gemmatimonas sp. | reverse complement strand
CGCCAGGGCTGGGCCGTGCTCGCGGCGATGACGGCGATCTTCGTCGTCTCGGTCATCGTGGTGACCGCACCGGAGCAGCAAGGCAACCCGCTGCTGGGCCAACTCGGCGCGGACCAGTCCGTCAGCGCCACGCAGCCCGGCGGCAACATGGAAGGCAAGGAAGCGCGCTTCGGTATCGCCGCCACCGGGTTGTTCGCCGCCATCACCACCGCCGCTTCGTGCGGTGCCGTGAACGGCATGCACGATTCCTTCACGCCGATGGGCGGCGCCGTGCCGCTGGTGCAGATGCAGCTCGGCGAAGTCGTCTTCGGCGGCGTCGGCACGGGCCTGTACAGCATGCTGATCTTCGCCATCCTGGCGGTGTTCATCGCCGGGTTGATGATCGGCCGCACGCCCGAGTACCTGGGCAAGAAGATCGAGACCTACGAGATGAAGATGACGTCGATTGCCATGCTCGTCACGCCGATTCTCGTGTTGGCCGGCACCGCGGTGGCCGTGCTGGCCGATGCCGGCAGGGCTGGCATCGCCAACCCCGGTGCGCACGGCTTCTCCGAGGTCCTCTATGCCTTCACCTCGGCCGGCAACAACAACGGCAGCGCGTTCGCGGGCCTATCGGCCAATACGCCCTTCTACAACACGATGCTGGCCATCGCGATGTGGTTCGGCCGCTTCGGGGTGATCGTGCCAGTGCTGGCGATTGCGGGATCGCTCGCGGCGAAGAAGCGCATGGCCGTCACGGCCGGCACGCTGCCCACGCACGGGCCGTTGTTCGTGACGCTGCTGATCGGCACTGTGCTGCTGGTCGGCCTGCTGAACTACGTGCCGGCGCTGGCCCTGGGGCCGGTGGTCGAGCACCTGATGCTGTGGTATCCGAAGTGAGCCACGACAGGACAACATCATGACAACCGCCACACCGTTCTCCCTGTTCGATCCTGCATTGGTCAAGCCTGCCATCGCGTCCGCGTTCGGCAAGCTCGACCCCCGCGTGCAGTGGCGCAACCCGGTGATGTTCGTCGTCTACGTCGGCAGCATCCTCACCACCATCCTCTGGGTGCAGGCTCTGGGCGGGCAGAGCGAAGCCCCGCAAAGCTTCATCCTGACCATCGCGCTGTGGCTGTGGTTCACCGTGCTCTTCGCCAACTTCGCCGAAGCGATGGCCGAAGGCCGCAGCAAGGCGCAGGCCTCGTCGCTGCGCGGCATGAAGCGCAAGGTGATCGCCAAGGTGCTCGAGAAGCCGCGGCATGGTTCGTCCTGGCACCCGCAAGAGGCGGAAGAGCTTCGCAAGGGCGCGGTCGTTCTGGTCGAGGCCGGCGACGTGATTCCGCTCGACGGCGAGGTGATCGAGGGCGTGGCCTCGGTGGACGAGAGCGCCATTACCGGTGAATCCGCCCCGGTGATCCGCGAGTCCGGCGGCGACTTCGCCTCGGTGACCGGTGGCACACGCGTGCTGTCGGACTGGCTGGTCGTTCGCATCAATGTGAACCCCGGCGAATCGTTCCTCGACCGCATGATCGCGATGGTCGAGGGCGCCAAGCGTCAGAAGACCCCCAACGAGATCGCGCTGACGATCCTGCTGGTCGCGCTGACCATCGTCTTCCTGGTGGTGACGGTGACTTTGCTGCCG
>JBEBIR010000893.1:0-1628 GCA_040080315.1 Gemmatimonas sp. | reverse complement strand
GTCTCTGACCATCGCCCAGGTGATTTGCGTGAGCGCGGTGATGTGGGCCGGAATGAGTCGCTCCGGATTGACCAACTGCGAATACACGTCGGTGATTTCTCCGGCACGCACACGAGCAATGGCAATTTCCGTGATGCGATCGCCTCGCGTGGATCGCGTGCCGGTGGTTTCCACGTCGACGACCGCGAAGGAAATCTCCGACAGACCACTCGGCACCGTCTCCGCGATACGTATCGGGCGACCGTCGGCGACGGCATCCGGGCTCACGTCCACCGGATCGCGCAGCGCCCAGTGTCCCGATGGCAGGTGGACAAACTCCGGATGACTGGTCAGCAGGGCGACGGCCATGCGTTCGGCGGCGTCCGCCTGCAATCGGTCAACCTGGCACACCACGCGCATCAGGCTGAGCGGATCGAGAGGTCCATTGACCAGTAGCTCAGCGGCGCGCGCCGAGAGCAAGGTCGGGCGGCGGCCGACCACGGTACCAACCTGGGAGCGAACGGGAGTATCGGGGGCCACGATAGCGGCAACTTAGCGGACTGGAGTGACTAGTAAATCGCGGCGGGACTGTCTAGCTTTGTGAAGTATTTCACAAGCGCCCCGTGAAACGAATAGCCGACTCAACCGTTCGTCGCTTGTCCATGTACCTCAGGTATCTCGAGGAACTCGACACCAGCGGCCAGAATACCGCCTCCAGCGACGAGCTGGCAGAGCTCTGCCATACGACCCCAGCGCAAGTGCGCAAGGACTTGTCGTTCTTCGGGTCGTTCGGCAAGCGTGGACTCGGCTATCCAGTCCATGAGCTCACGGCGCACCTTCGCGAAATCCTCGGACTTGAGCGCGAGTGGAAGATCGTCATTGTGGGCGCCGGCAAGATCGGCGCGGCGTTAGCCAACTACGACGGCTTTCGACAGCGCGGTTTCCAGGTCATCGGCGTGTACGACAACAGCCCGTCGAAAATCGGGCATTCGTGGGGTGAAGCCGTGGTGCGGGATATGGCGCAGCTGGATGCCGATGTCCGCGCGGAAGATTCGGTGATCGCCGTGATCGCTATCCCGTCGGACGATGCCCAGAATGTGGTCGATCGGATCGTTGCCGCGGGTATTCGCGCGATTCTGAACTTCGCGCCGGCGCAGGTAACCGTGCCGCCCAACGTGTCGCTCAAGTCGGTGAACATGGCGATGGAGCTGGAAGGCCTGTCGTTCGCGCTCACCAACAACTTCAGCGATCGCGGCGCGGCGTAATCAGCGGGTCGAGTGCCCTCACCAGGCGCGAAAAGTCTTCCGCCGTGAGTACTTCAGGACGCAGGTCCGGCGTCAGTCCGCAGGAAACAATCGCCGCCGTCGCACGTTCAGGATCGAGCGCGGTAATCGTTCGCACCACGCGCACGAGTTGCTTGCGTCGCAAGCCGAACGCCGCCAGCACGAACGCGCGAAATCGGGCTTCAAATTCCGGCTCCACCGCCGGTATCTCGCGTGGAATCACGCGCACGACCGCGGAGTCGACAGTAGGCGGCGGTTGAAATGCGGTCGGTGCGACACGCCGGATCATTTCGACGCTCGCAAACGCCTGCACATTGACACTCAGCGCGCCGTAGATCTTGTCACCCGGCGGCGCCGCGAGTCGGT
>JBEBIR010000149.1:0-7671 GCA_040080315.1 Gemmatimonas sp. | reverse complement strand
CCTTAGCGAGCTGAATTCCGGCGGCGGGGATGGTGTCCTGCTGCGCCGCTTGCTGTGCCAGCCCGAGCATCTGCTCGGCGCCGCGCGGTGAGTCGTCAACCAGAGGCGTGAGTGCGTCGGTATCAAAGCCGGTCGCGGCGAGGAGTGGACTACCGGCGAGAAACGCCAGAAACCGGCGGCGGGAGGGGTCGGGGTTTGACATGCCGATAAGAGGCGCGCGGAGCGGCCGATTGTCCATAGGGATAGACCGAGTCTGTCCTCGAACCGTTGGAACCCGTGGTAGCCGCGCGCTACATTCGCAGCGTCCTCTCACCCACATCGCATGCCTGCCAAGAAGACGCCCGCCAGGAAAGCGCCAGCCAAGAAGACGCCCGCGCGAAAGGCCTCGGCGCAACCTTCGCCGGTGGCTGATCAGGTCGCGTTTGCCATGACCTGGCTCACGCGCAAGGCCACCAAACACGATCGCGAGAACCTGCCGCGTTTCGGCATCACGGCCACTAATGCGCTGGGCGTCTCCATGGCAAACATTCAGTTACTCGCCAAGCAGCTTGGCCGGCGACACGAACTCGCCTTGGCGCTCTGGGATACGCAGTGCTACGAAGCGCGACTCCTCGCGTCGTTCGTGGACGAGCCGCAGCGAGTGACCGCCGCGCAGATGGACCGATGGTGTCGCGACTTCGACAATTGGGGCATCTGCGATACGCTCTGTTTCAAGCTGTTCGACCAGACCGCGCATGCGTGGCCGATGGTCACCACATGGAGCACGCGGCGAAACGAATTCGAAAAGCGCGCTGCGTTTGCGTTGCTGGCCAGTTTAGCGCTGCATGACAAGGCGGCGACCGACGCTCAACTGCTGCATGGTCTCACGCTGATCGAGCGAGCGGCCAACGATGACCGCAACTTCGTGTGGAAGGGGGTCAACTGGGCGTTACGCAGTGTCGGTCGTCGCAATGCGCAAGTGCGCGCGGCGGCCATTGCGCTCTCGGCGAGACTGGCGGAATCACCGGTACAGGCGGAACGATGGGTGGGGAAAGGGGCGCTGAAGGAACTGCAGAAGCGCCCCTGACCCGTTCCGCTCACGTAAAGATGATCTGTCCGCCCGCCGCCATCTGATAGAATTCTCCGACGGTAATGATGCCTTCGAGATCGTCGATGAAGTCATCGCGTTTCAAGTCGAACATGTCGACCGACGCCTTGCACAGGAACAGTTTGGCACCGGAGTCGGCCAGCAACTGAATGAATTCCGGAATGGGTGGAATATCGAGTGTCGCCATTTTCTTTTCCATTTGTGATGTCACCAGTGCGGACATACCTGGCAATCCACCCAACATGGTCGGAATGTGCAGCCCCGGGTTGCCGACGGTGGCCACTTTGATGTGGTCCATGCGCGACTTCGTCACCGCATCCATGCCAAAGAACGTAAAGAACACATTGGCCTCAATGCCTTCCATCCGCGCGCCATTGGCCATGATGAGCGCCGGATAGATCCCTTCAAGAGATCCCTTCGACACGATAATAGAGACCTTTTCGATCGGAGCGGGCAGCATCGCCGTCTCCATCGGTGCGTGCATGGTATGAGTCATCAGATGCACCCGTGTGGTTTGGGTATGCCGCAGATCTTCGCGGCGAGCTTCGCGGGACCCTTGGGAAACAGCTTGTACAACTCCTTCACGTCGACGCCCGACTCTTTGCCGAGGCTGCGGATGGTCGGCGCAGTACCCGTGGTGAGGAAGGTGTCGCGCATGAAGTGCAGCACCAGCCAGTGGCGTCCGGTGAGCTCAGGAATGCCGTTGGCCGCTGCCATGGCCTCGG
Source organism: Gemmatimonas sp. (assembly GCA_040080315.1). Taxonomy (GTDB): domain Bacteria; phylum Gemmatimonadota; class Gemmatimonadetes; order Gemmatimonadales; family Gemmatimonadaceae; genus Gemmatimonas. The sequence goes on along the minus strand of JBEBIR010000149.1, from coordinate 5,859 downwards.
CGATTTCCTTTGTCCATTGTGCCGGATCTTGCAGGAAGCCCTCACCATCGACTTCGACTGTCGCGCCGGCCAACATCGTCGTAGACACTTTATAGATCCTTGCCCGAGAGGGACATGTGCGTGGGAACGCCCGGCAGATCGTAGCCGGGCAACAGCGCGTGCCAGTACACGTACTTGAACGCCATCTTGCCCAGGTGATTGAGGCGACTCTCCTTGAGCAGCGTCAGCGGACCGACACTGAACGGGAAGTGACCGGACACCGGGTCGGTCTCGTAGTTGAAGTCAATGAGCAGTGCCTTGTGGAAACCGGTTTCGATGAAGCAGTTAGCGTGCCCGTCAAACGTTTCCGAGAGCGGCTGGGCGTCGAGGAAGCGAATCACATTCTTCTCGAGCACTTCCGCTTCGAAGTGCGCGACCGAACCCGCCTTGGACGCGGGCACGTCGGTGGCATCACCCAGGGCGAAGATGTTTGGCTGATGCTGTGACTGCAGTGTGGCGGGATCGGTTTTCACGAATCCCATTGCGTTGGCCAAGCCAGGTGTCTTTGAGAGAAACTCCGCGCCGGCGTGCACCGGCACGACCGCCAGCAAATCGAACGGCACTTCCCGTTCATCAAACGACACCAGCTTGCCGGACGCGCCATCAATGCTGCCGGTGGCGAACTCCGTGACCAGGTGAATGCCTTTTTCTTCCAGAAGATGCGCGAGCGCGGCGGCTGCGGCTTTCTTGGTGAAAGCGGCGTCCAGCGGCGTGACGTAGGTAATCGTGACCTGATCACGAATCCCGCGTTCCTGCAGATACCAGTCGGCGAGAAAGGCAAATTCCAAGGGTGCCACCGGACACTTGATCGGCATGTCCGTTATGGAAATCACGAGGTTGCCGCGTTCGAACTTGGCCAGTGCGGTCGCCAGTGCCCGCGAACCCTCCAAGGTGTACCAGTCGAAGACCTTCTCCTGCCAGCCGGGGCCGGTCATCCCCTCGGTCTCGTCCGGCGCTGTGCGCGTGCCGGTGGCGATGATGAGCACGTCATAGGGCAGCGCGGTCCCGCTCTCCATGAGAACCTGCGAGGTCGCGCTGTCCACCTGCGCAATGCGCTCCCTCACGTAGTGCACCGATGACGGCAACTGCTTGCCGCGCGCTTTCACGATGTCATCGGCGTCGTAGATGCCGAACGGGAGGAACAACAGGCCCGGCTGATACACATGCACATCGTTCTCATCAACGATGGTGATGTCGATCTCGCCGGACTTGATGTCGCCCGAGTAGTGTCGGGCGAGGCGGTTCGCCATGATGGTGCCGGCGGTCCCGCCGCCGAGGATCACGATGTGCCGACTGGACTTCTGCATGCTGCGCTCCCCTGAAGATCCGCCAAACATCTCTATATAACGTTATAGTCATATAGTACCACGGCGTCCGGTTTGTCGCGTCGGGGAAGGCTGGAGATTGGGTGGGGGTTTCCCTGAGGGATCGGCCTCAGCCGCTATGACGTCGCGGGCAGCTCTTCGCCGGGGTTCACGAATCGGTTGCGGGCCGCGCGCTGCTGCTGCTCGTAGAGGCGGGCGTAGCGCCCGTCACGCGCCAGCAATTCCTGGTGATTCCCGCGCTCGACCACGTTGCCATCGTGCAGCACGAGGATCTGGTCGGCGCTCAGAATCGTGGAGAGCCGATGCGCGATGACGAATGTCGTGCGACCGCGCCGCAGCGCGTCGAGACCGCGCTGAATCAGGGCTTCACTCTCGCTGTCGAGACTCGACGTGGCCTCATCGAGCAACAGGATGGACGGATCGGCCAGCAGCGCGCGGGCGATCGCCACACGCTGGCGTTGGCCGCCGGAGAGTTTCACCCCACGCTCCCCGACCACGGTGTCATAGGCGTCGGGCATGCGCTGAATAAACTCATCGCAATGTGCCACCTGCGACACCCGCATGACCGCATCGATGGAAGCGTCAGGACGCGAAAAACGGATGTTCTCAAGGATCGTTCCGTCAAACAGGAACGTATCCTGGAGTACCAGTCCCAACTGTGCGCGATACGACCGCAGATCGAAATCCCCAATGTCGGCACCGTCAACCACAATCCGCCCTGCCGAGGGTCGATGAAACGCGGCGAGCAATCCCAGCATGGTGCTCTTCCCCGAACCGCTGGTGCCAACCAGCGCCGTGGTGGAACCCGCGTTCGCCTCGAAGGTCACACCGCGCAGCACCGGTACGTCGGGTCGATAGTGAAACTCCACGTGCTCGAACCGTACCTCGCCGGTGAATTTGGGCGCTGATGCGCGCGGCGCCTGCCTGTCTTCCTCCGCCGCCTGATCCAGCAGCTCACTGGCGCGCTCCAGACCGGCGAGCGCGTCCGATAGCTGTGTGCCGATTTGCGCGACTTGAATAAGCGGCGCGGCAACGAGTCCGGTGAACAGGGCGTACATCGCGAGATCACCCAGTGTGCGCGTGCCATTCAGCACCGACTGGCCACCCATAAGTATGAGCGTCGCGGCAATCCCGCCCACGACCAGCGTGGTCAGCGCGCCAACGGCGGACCAACCCGAGATGGTGGTGGCGGACAGTCGAAGAATGCGATGCACTCCTCGCGCAAAGATCAGATTTTCGCGTCGTTCGGCGACATAGGCCTTGACGATCCGAATGCCGCTGAGGGATTCGCCCAGTCGACCCGTGACGCGCGCGAATTCCTGACTGCGTTGACGATTGACGGGTCGCAACGTGGCGAACGCGTAGCCCACACCACCACCAATCGCGGCAAGCCATAGCAACATGACACCCGTCATCCGCCAGTCGATCCAGAGCAGCACACTCAGCGACGCACCGGCCGTCACCAACCCGCCCAGCAACTGCACGAACCCCGATCCCAGCAGGTTGCGAATGCCTTCGGGATCGCTCATGATGCGCGAGATGAGCACGCCCGTCTGGGTCTCGTCGAATCGGGCTACCGGCAGACGCAACACGTGCGCGGCGAGTCGACGGCGCATTTCTCCCACGGCGCGCTGCGCCGCGACGCCTAGCACGCGTGACACCGCGTACCCGGTCGACGCCTGCACCAGCGTCGCCACCATCACCAGGCCCGCCAGCGGCCACAGCTGATCGCGACGACCGTCCACCAGCACGTGATCGATGAAGTACCGGGACGACGCCGGCAGGACGAGACCCGCTACCCGACTCACCAGCGTCAGCGCGATGCCCACCATGACGTAGTGGCGATGCCGCGACATCAACGTGCGCGCCTCGCGCCACGCCCGTGACGACCGCATGTGGCGGGAGGACGTATCGTTCACGACATCTTCCGCGCGGGTGGGGCGATCCCCGCGCGGAAACATGCGCAGCGGCGCGGTCATCGCAGCATCGTACTCATGGCGTGCGCGGCGCGACCGGCCGGTCGCTGGCCGTGACGAACGAGGAATCCCAGATCGCGCTCTGCGTGACGGATTGCTCCAGCAAACCTTCCGTGCGCGCCCATGACTGAAACGTTGCAATACTGCCCCAATGCACACGGGCGTCTGACTGAAACTCCGGCCAACATGCCTCGGTGGTAGCGAGAGGTGTTTCGCCCGTGGCTTCGGCGATGATCGCCACATTGCGCGCTGTCTTGCCCAATGCGTATTGCGACAGACCGCGCCGATAGGCGCGCAAGAACCGAACGCCGAGATCGGGCTCACGCGACAGGAATCGCTCGCCGAACGCGATGAGGCCCCACTGGAAATCCGGAGAGGACTCCTGCGCGGTCAACCATCGCTGGCCGACCGCGGCAACGCGTGACAGCGTCGGCTCTGATGCGGCGATCGCATCGACGGCTCCCGACTGCAGCGAACTGACCATCAGCGGAGCCGGGAGACGTAGTGTTTCGATGTCCTCCAACTGCACGTTGCGCTGGGCCAGCATTCGACTCACCAGAAAACGGGTGTAACCGTCCTGACTCGTACGCATTCGCCGGATCGCTGGCGTGCGGATGGTGTCAATCCCCTGTCGCAGGATGATGCCGAAATACGTGCAGCCGTCACGCGCGAGGTAGCCCATACCCGCCACAATACGAACCTGCGCGCCCTGCGATACCGCGGACAGGAATCCCGCCGAGAGCGGGCCCGGCCGCACGTCGAGATCGCCGGTGATCAGGGCGACCAGCGACTCTTCGGAGTGCAGTGCCGAGACGAACTCAATTTCGAGTCCCTCGTCACGGAAATATCCCTCGGCCTGCGCGATGATGAGCGGACCCCAGCTCACATACGGTGAGAACGCCACGCGAACCTTGTGCAGCGCCGCTCCATCCGGCGCGTCGCCGCGGCTACTGCACGCGCCGGCGGTCACCAGACACAGCACCCAGGCGAGGTGTCGGCACGGCATTCGTATCACGACGCCCTCACGCCTACCACGAGTGGCATCAGTTTCCCACGCGCGGTCATCACGGGAACCTCTCGGCGGACGCGCAAGGTGCCGGCTTGTCGCAAGCTATCCTGCGCGAGAGCGCCCGCGACGCCGGTCCGCGCTAGCGCCTGCAGCACGAACTCCACGATGGCGGTGTCGTCACCGACGGCAATGGTTGGGGACACGCGCAACGTGAGTCGCGTGAACCCGCGCTCGTCCTCTTCTTCGACAAATTGATAGTCCAGTGGAGTGCCGCCAAATCGCGCGGGGAGATGCTCGTCGAGAATACGTTCCATGTCGCTACCGACCAGTGTCACCCCTTCACCGGTGAGCTTGCGAAAACTGCGAATGTCATGCAGGTGCTCGGGAAATCCGAGCGTTTCCCAGAGGCATCCGCAGCGCCGTGTGTCAACCGTGCCGTAGTCATCCGACTCGACATTCAAGAGGAGTTTCGGTGCCGACGGCAGCAGACTCGTGAAGCAGAACGCCGGTACGTCGAGCGCAAACCCTGGTACGGGTCTCGATGCCTGGATCATCGCCAGCTGATCGCGCATGAAGTGTTGGTCGTTGGGACTCTCGGCACGCAGACAGGACGACCCGACTGATCCCGCCTCCGTGAACGCGTAGCTCGAGTGAAAGGTCGCGCCCGAACGAACAATCTGCGCGACTTTCGAAGCGGTCGGCGGTTCACCGCCTCCACGTAACACGGCACCCGCGAGATCGACTCCTGCCTCTGTTGCCGCAATGGCAATACGAAGGATGCGACTCACTGACGAATGAATCGTGCAGGCGCCGACGCGCCGCACCTGCTCACGAGCCCAGCGCGCCAGCACGATCGCCTGATCGAAGGGGACGTGCCGTGGCCACGCGACCTTCGCTCCGGAGAGTCGGGCCACCGTGAGCGCCGCATGCGTGGCCAGTCGATATCGTCGCGGAACTGTGCGTGCGCTCAGTGCGCGAGCAGTGAACCAGTCCAGCGCGGGTTCCCGCGCGGCCGCCTGCAGTATCACCGCTTTCAATCCACCACCCGGTGGAAGGTCCGACCAACTGGCGGCGGGAATGCCCGTGATGCCCTGAACATGTCGCACCATGATGCGACTGGGGAGCGACGCTTCAAGGTGTTCGAGATCGAGAAACACCCGCCGTCCTGCCCCCGTGCTCCCGCCGGTGGTCGTGGTGTAGTATCGCCCGGACGTGGCGTTGTCGAAGTCGGACGGCACTGCATGGATGGTCAGACTGCCGCGCACGATCGGTTCGAGTCCCTTGAACTCTTCGAAGCGCACATACACGCCGTCTCGACGTAAACGCATCAGCGCGCCTTCCAGGCCGTCGCTGGCCACCAGGGCGCGAAGGTCACCCAGCGTGCACCCGGCCATCGCCAGCAGCGCGCGATACGGACTGCGGGGATTGCCGTAGGCCCCGCGCTCTACCACCGACAGAAAATTGCGCTCGCGATGGCGGAGTCGCTCCTGGACGATGGCCAAGGCCTGCG
>JBEBIR010000892.1:0-1629 GCA_040080315.1 Gemmatimonas sp. | reverse complement strand
CGCTCATCCTTCGCATTCTCGCCCAGCCACCCGTAAATGTCCTGTTTGACATCGGCCGGGAGGTGGTCATACATCATGTTCTGGAAGTTCGTCGCGAGATGAATCTCGGCAGTCTCCGTGCGCGGAAAGTTGTTGAACGCGCCATCCGGCAGCGTGGACGCGCCATGCTGCACCGCGCCCGACATCGCATACTTGTCCCGCGCGAGCTTCGACAGCGAGGCCAGCGTGTCGAGGTCAAGCTTGACATCGGCAATGGAGCCATCGGCGAGTACGATCCCACCATGTGACGTGCCCGACTGTACAGAAATTTTGGAAAGACCTGCCATACCCGGCGCCTGTGCCGCCAGTGTCCTGTTGAAACCCTCCATGAAGGCCTCAAGTTCCGCTGGCGTACTGTTTTCCGTGCCCACTTCGCCGATTTCGCCGCCGATGGAGATGGTGATCCCCTTCGGCTCCTCGGCACGCACGGCGCGTGCGATATCGACGCAGACTTCATAGTTGAGTCGTTGCTGCTCCGAGAGCGTCGGCTTGGACAGATCTACCAGGGTGGACGTGTCCACATCGATGTTGTAGAAGCCCGCCGCGACGGCCTCCTTCACGATGGCCTTGACCGCATTCACCTCGGGTACCGGATCAACCGCGTACTTCTTGTGATTGACCTGGAAATGATCGCCCTGGATGAAGAGCGGACCGCGGAACCCCTCGCGCAAGGCTGCCGCCAGCATCACCGAGACATACTCCGCCGGTCGCTGCTCGGTATAGGCAATCTCCGAGCGCGCGATCTCCAGAATGAACGCGCCCGCGTCCATCGCTTTCGCCGTACGAAAAATGGCGCGCGCCGTGTCATAGCTCATGCCGCGCACATTGATGGCCGGTACCGTGAAGCCGCCGCACTTGCCCTGCCCCCGCGCGATATAGAGGTCGTGGATCGAGGCCGGGCGTACGCCCGCAAGCTGACCAAGTTCCCACAAGATCCACCGCGCGGTGTTCCGCTCGGTCTCTTCGGAAAACACCGCCTGCCACACCAGTGCATCCAGATGGGCGGTCATCAAGGCGCTGTCGTCGTGCAAGTGCACGCGGCCGGCCTCGATCGTGACAGCACCACCAAACAGAACGGTTTTGGGCGAGGAATCAGGAGTCATCGGCGATATGGATGGCGGACAGTGAGTCGGGACACGGTAGGTGCGATAGCGATTTATTACAGTACTCAAACTTCCCACTCGCGGGTCACCCCCGGCAAGGGGAATGACTGGCTCGCGGCGGCATCCGATCGCGAGCACACGCGTTCACAGGGTCCAGCGCGAATCGGGCTTGGGAAGCGCGTCCCATTCACGCCGAGCCGCGTCACTGCCGGGCTTGCCGAGCATGGCATACGCGAACTGCTTGCCAAGCTCGACGCCTGGCTGATCAAAGGCGTTCACACCATACAACGCACCTGCATATGCGGTGGCCAGCGCAAACAATTGCAGCAGTGCGCCCACGTGCCAGGCATCCACCGTGTCGAGGGCGATGGTGGCGTTGAATCGGCCACGCGCCGCGAGCGCGCCTGCCGTCGCGCGGCGCTCGATGTCCAGCAGTTCACCCAACGAATGCCCTTTCAGATACGAGAGCTCCGGAATATCGCCATGC
>JBEBIR010000891.1:0-1635 GCA_040080315.1 Gemmatimonas sp. | reverse complement strand
ACGGGCAGCGGCCGTGTGGTGGCGAGACCGTTCGCTCTAGAAACTGAAGAACAGCAGGAGGTCGATGCCCGCTCGCTCCACCCGCCGAAACGGCGACACCGTGAGTGTGCTCGCGTCTGAGAAGGTTGCGCGCAGGCGAAGGATCCGAGAGAGATAGTACTCGAGCGTCGCCTCGTCGTACTCGGACGCGCCGAATTGTCGACTGAAACGCGCGATGAGCCCCGGCGCTATCTCATCCCCAACCGTCACGCGTGGCCCGCCCCGTATGTCCGCACCAGGCTCGATCTCGAGCGTGTCGATGCCGAGTCGGCGTTCGACAAACTCGAAGCCGTCTTCGGTGGCGAGGGTGGCGCTGGTGATCACGGCGGTTTCCACGCGCCCGAACAGATCCTCGCGCAGCACCGGCGCGAGATCGAGCGGCACACAGTGCAGCGCGAGGTGCCGATCAGGGCCTGGCTTCCCGGACAGCTCCAACCACCGCACCACTGGCGCGCCGGCCGGCGGTGTGCGCAGCGCGCGAGCCAACGCATCGCCCGCCAACATCAGACGCCTCGACACGCCCCGCACCTCACCCAACAGGGGTGCCAACTCCTCGCTCTTCTTTTCGTCGCTTTCCAGTCGCTCCCGAATCAGTCGGAGTCCATCACCGAGCGCGGCAATCTCGATGAGCAGTTCGGCCAGTGTCAGCTCTACGCCGCCCGTCCACGCCGGATGCTGCTCAAACGTCTCGGTGAATCGAAATACGCTCGCATTCTCTTCGGCCATCATGACAGTCAGCAGCTCAAACAGCAGTTGCGCGCGATCGCGTGCGGTGGCGGCGCTGGGCACCAGTTTCTCCTGCACCAGATCGAGACTGGCCGTGCTCATCAGGTCGTTCCATCCGCGCAGTCGCGCCTCCAACGCCGGCAATAGCCCCTTGCCGCGACGCTCCAGACGCGCGAACAGTCGCACCAGCGCGCGACGCGTGACCGACGCACCCAAGTGCGACGCGGCGGCGTCTTCGAGGTGATGCCCTTCGTCGATCACCAAGCGCTTGTAGGCCGGCAGCACCGCGGCGTCATCCCAATTCTGCGACACACGTCGCACGGCCACATCGGACAACAACAGATGGTGATTCACCACCACCACATCGGCGAGCGCGGCTTCCTTGCGTGCCTTGAACAGGAAGCATTTGTCGTAGAACGAACACTTGAGCCGACCGCACAGATCCGGTTCGGCCGCGACTTCATCCCACACCTCGTGCCTTGGCGTGGCGGGCAAGTCCGACAACGACCCGTCGGTGGTGCGCTCTGCCCACTTCGCAATAGTCTCGACCTCGCCCGCAACACCCTCGTCGAACAGCGCGGCTCCGCTCCCGCGCGCCTGCTCCAGTCGCTGCAGGCACAGGTAGTTGCGCCATCCCTTGAGCAGCGCAAAGCGCACCGGTTGATCGGTCAGGGCGCGTTGCAGGAATGGCAGGTCCTTGGTGACCAACTGCTCCTGCAGCGTGATCGTGTTGGTCGAGACGACAGTGCGCTCGCCGTTCGCCGCAGCCCAGCGCAATGCCGGCACCAGGTAGCCCAGCGACTTGCCAACACCTGTTCCCGCTTCCAACAGCGCAACACCACCATCGTTAAACGCGCGCGTGACTTCGGC
>JBEBIR010000148.1:0-7707 GCA_040080315.1 Gemmatimonas sp. | reverse complement strand
CAACAATCCCGTCTCCGTGTACAGCATCAGCTTTTCGCGCGTGTCCATGATGTCGAGGTTCCGCATCGTCAGTTGACCGATGCGATCAAGCGGTGTGAAGAACGCTTCGCCTCGCTCCATGGTGAGGCGCTCCGGCTTGTACGTGAGATTCGCACTGGTCGTGTCCAGCAGCGAATAGTCGTTGCCACGACGCAGCTCCAGTGTCACCTCGCCGGTAATCGCGCGCGCCACCCAGCGCTGCGCCGAATCGCGCAGCATCAAGGACTGTGAGTCCAGCCAACGTCCCTGGTACAACAACCGACCGAGCCGGCGCCCGTTGGTGCGATACTGCTCGATGGTGTCTTCGTTATGGATGCCCGTCACCAGTCGTTCGTACGCGATGTACAGCAGCGCGAGTCCCGGCGCTTCGTAAATGCCGCGACTCTTGGCTTCGATGATGCGGTTCTCGATCTGGTCCGACATCCCCAATCCATGTCGACCACCAATCGTGTTCGCTTCCATGAACAGCTCGAGTGACGACGCAAACGTCTTCCCGTTGAGCGCCACCGGCATCCCTTCCTCAAAACGGATCGACACCGTTTCGCGCGCGACCGCCACGTCATCGCGCCATGCCGCGACGCCCATGATGGGTTGCACGATCATCATGCCCTTGTTCAGGAACTCCAGGTCCTTCGCTTCGTGCGTCGCGCCAAGAATGTTGGAGTCGGTGCTGTAGGCCTTCTCCGTGCTCATCTTGTAGTCGAAGCCGTTCGCGATCAGGTACTCCGACATTTCCGTGCGACCGCCCAACTCGTCGATGAACTGCTGATCAAGCCAGGGCTTGTACACGCGCAAGTTCGGATTCGTGAGCAGTCCGTAGCGGTAGAACCGCTCGATGTCATTGCCCTTGAACGTGCTGCCATCACCCCAGATGTTCACATCGTCGTCACGCATCGCAGCCACCAGCATCGTGCCGGTGACCGCGCGACCCAATGGCGTGGTGTTGAAGTACGTCTGACCCGCCGTCGTGATATGGAATGCGCCGCACTGCAGGGCGGCGAGGCCTTCAGCCACCAGCTGCGCGCGACACTCGATCAGGCGGGCTTTCTCCGCGCCGTAGCCCATCGCCTTGCGCGGGATCTCATCGTAGTCGGTTTCGTCGGGTTGACCGAGATTGGCGGTGTAGGCGTACGGCACCGCGCCCTTCGCCCGCATCCAATGCAGGGCGGCGCTGGTGTCCAAGCCGCCGGAGAAGGCGATACCCACCTTTTCGCCGACGGGGAGGTTCTGAAGGATGTTGGCCACGGGAAGCTCGAAGTCTGGTTGCCACGAAGTGCGGACGTCGAACTTATCACGGCCGTCGAGGGTCTCCAAATGGATCGCGCGTGCCAGCGCCGCGAACCAGTACGCTGCGACCGAACTCGCGGCCTGCACCGGCCGCCGGGTAGACGCTGTCAATCACGAAAAGCGAGTCGCCACGGCGCTCGTACACCGTGCGACCACGCTCCACGCCGCTCCAACTGCTGATGAACGTCCCGCCCGCGCAGCGCCCGTCCACCGCAAACGCGATGCCGCGACTGTCGTGCCAATTGCCACGCACGCTGTCGCCGCTTGCGCGGTACAGCCCGAGACCTTGAAAGCTGGCGCGAGTGCTGGAGTCGGCCGCGAGGTGTCGCATGCTGAGCTGCGTGAATGCATCGCCCACCGCCAGTCCCCATTCCTGCTCCATGACGATGGCTCGACCGAGCACGGTGCCGGGACCACGCCAACTGCCGTGAAGCGCGCGCAGGCAGGTGGTCGCATTCTGGGCATGCAGCGCCAACGGCGCGCTTAGCGCGAGGACGAACAGTAGTGTGCGCACGATGGCGTGGGAGCCGGAGTGAGTGGCAGCAGCGATCAGGGTGAAAAGCTGCCGTGTAGCGACAAGCTCGGCAATCTTGGTGATAGCCGTGCGTCCTGTTGATACGGCTCGCGCGAAATCGGTGACGTTCCTCGCCGCTCCATGCAGTACTCTCGGCGGATGTTCGCCCCTTGCGCTCATACCCTCGCCGAGCTGACCATATGGCCATGCCTGCGCTGCCACCGTTCCCCGATCGGACCATGTGGACTGTTGCCGATCTTGAGCAACTTCCCGACGACGGCAATCGCTACGAGATCCTGCACGGCGAGTTGCTGGTGACGCCGCTGCCATCAACCGGCCACCAAGGCGTCGCCGCTCGGCTCTGCGTACTGCTCGCCATCTGGTGCAGAGCACACACGGGATGGCGGTATCTCTCGCCAGGGGGCGTATACATCAGCGAAACCACGTGGCTGGAGCCCGACGTGGCCGTGTATCCGTCGCCAGAGTACGACAATCGACCATGGCGTGAGTTGCCGCCACCGCTGCTGGTGGCCGAGGTTCTCAGTCCGTCCACGAGCGCGCGCGATCGGCATGGCAAACGGCCGGCATATCTGGCCCACGGGGTCGATCAGGTGTGGATCGTAGATCAGCACGCGCGCACCATCGAGTGTTGGACCGCCGCCTCGGAGTTTCCCGAGACGTGTCGCGAGTCCGTCGTTTGGATGCCTGACAAGGACCTGCCGGCGCTGGTTGTGACCACCGCCGAGCTGTTCGGTCCGCCAACTGCCTAGCGAGTGGCCGTTCTGCAACGCCACGTTTGCGCTGGGGAACAACAGAACGGAGACGGAAGACGGAAGACTCGAGACGAGGACCAACGGTGTCCCAGTCTGACGTCTCCAGTCCTCCGTCTCTCGTCTGTCGTTCCCCGGTCGCGAAAGGAGCGCTCGACCAACGGGTCTTGACCCTGAGCGAATTTGCATCCATTTTGCATCCATTACGCATCTTTCACAGCCCCGAAACAGCATGGCTACGCTAACCATCAAGAACCTGCCCGACCCACTGTACGCGCAGCTCAAAGCGCGCGCGGCAGAGAATCGACGCAGTCTCAACAGCGAAGCGATTCTCGCTGTGGAGCGCGCCCTCACCGATATGCGCAGCAGCGATCCAGCGAAACTGTTGACTGCGCTTCGCCGAAGTCGTGCACACCTCACCGGCGTCTATCTCACCGATAAGGCCCTTCGAAGCGCGCGCGACACCGGTCGCGCATGATCGTTACCGACGCCAATCTGCTCGCGTATCTGGTACTGCCCGGTGAGCGCACGGCGGAGTCCGAAGCCGTGCTCCTGATGGACCCGGTCTGGGTCGCTCCCGTGCTCTGGCGCAGCGAGCTGAGGAGCGTTGTTCACAAGTACGTGTCGCGAGGCGACATCACACTTGCACGGGCGGTGGCGTTGCTTGAACAGGCCGAGGGCATCCTCGAGGGAAGGGAAGGCGAGGTGGATTCGCGAAATGTGCTGGAGTTGGCGTCGCGTTCGAAGTGTTCGACATACGATTGCGAGTATGTCGCTTTGGCGGTCGCGCTGGGGGTTCCATTGGTGACCACCGATCGAGCCGTCTTGAGGGACTTTGCGGGTATCGCGATCGCCCCGCAGGTGTTTCTGTCTCGGTAGCAGCCTACTCCACGGACGCGATCGTCCGCGCGCTCATGCACGGCATTACGATTCTCTCATGATCCAGTATCAGCAACTGCTTCGTCTCGTCCTTGAACACGGCAAGTTCAAGCCCGATCGCACCGGTACCGGCACGTACGCCGTGTTCGGCGCACAGGCGCGCTATCCGCTGGCGGACGGCTTTCCGATGGTCACCACCAAGAAGCTCCATCTCAAGTCGATCATCTACGAGCTGCTGTGGTTCCTGAACGGCGACACGAACATCAAGTACCTCACCGACCACGGCGTCAGCATCTGGAACGAATGGGCCGACGCCGAGGGCAATCTGGGTCGCGTGTACGGCGCGCAGTGGAGTGACTGGCGCACCGCCGATGGTCGCTCCATCAACCAGATCGACAAGGTCATCCGGCAGATCCGCACGACGCCCGACAGTCGTCGCCACATCGTGACGGCGTGGAATCCGGGCGAAGTGGATGACATGGCGCTGCCGCCGTGTCACGCGATGTTCCAGTTCTTCGTGCAGGACGGCACACTCAGCTGCCAACTGTATCAACGAAGCGCCGACCTGTTTCTCGGTGTGCCGTTCAACATCGCGTCGTACGCATTGCTGACGATGATGGTGGCACAGGTGACCGGACTGACGCCGGGCACCTTCGTGCACACCTTCGGCGATTTGCACCTGTATAGCAACCATCTCGAACAGGCGCGGCTGCAACTCACGCGTGTGCCGCGCGCGTTGCCCACCATGCAGATCAACCCCGATGTGAAGGACATCCACGACTTCACGTTCGAGGATTTCAAGCTCATCGGCTACGATCCGCACCCCGCAATTTCAGCACCGATCGCGGTGTAGGCGTGTCGCATAAGCGATTCAAGGCCATTGCCGCCATGTCGGGCAATCGCGTGATTGGGAACGGACCGAAAATCCCGTGGCACCTGCCCGAAGACTTCAAGTTCTTCAAGGCGACAACGATTGGTCACGTGGTTGTGATGGGACGCAAGACGTTCGAGTCGATTGGCAGACCCCTGCCCAACCGCGAGACAATCGTGGTAAGCCGGAGCGGCTTCGCCTACCCCGGTGTGCGCACGGTCGCCGCGCTCAGCGATATCGACGTGAACGCCGATGCCCGCGAGGTGTTCATCTGCGGTGGCGCGCAACTGTACGCCGAAGCCCTGCCGCAGTGTTCGGATCTGTATCTCACACACGTCAAGCGCGTGGTCCAGGGTGACGTGTTCTTTCCGCCGTTCGAACACCTGTTTGTCGAACACGCCACGCTCATGGACACGCCTGACTTCCGCATCGCCCACTACCGGCGCGTGGGCTAGCGCGACGCGCGCCAGCCGCCGGCCGCTGATCGCCCGCTACTTCGCGGCCGCCGGAAACACCGGCAACTTGGCCACGTCACGCTGATCGTGCTGGATGATCACCGTCGCCTTCATGTTCTTCACGATCTGTTTGAAGCGATCGATCGACGCGAGTGACGCCGCGCGATCCGTGTTGAACGTCGGCACGCCGTTGCTGTCGTAGTTCTCCTGAAAGTGCGAAAGATCGCCCGTGATGAGTACGTTGCCCATCTCGCGCAACTTCACCAGCAGACTCTGATGGCCCGGCGTGTGTCCAGGCATCTTGAGCACAATCACCGAGCCATCGCCAAAAACATCTCGGTCGGCATTGAGCGGCTCAACCTTGCTTCCACCCGTGATCCACGGCGCAAATGGCGCCGGATTCGCCACGGCCGCCATCTTGGAATCGTTCAGAACATCCCAGTCGCCCTTACCGATCAGCAGCGTCGACTGCGGAAACTGCGGCGTCTGTCCGACATGGTCGCCATGATAGTGACTGATGCCCACGAACTTCACATTGGCCGGTGTGAGCTTGAGCTGCGCCAGGAGCTCGACCATGCCCTGCTTGGGCGCCGTGGCCCCCGGTCCGGTGGCGAAGCCCATGTCCCAAATCATGTAGTCATCGTTGTGCCGGATCAGATAGCAGCTGTACGTGAGCTGCACCATGACACCGCTGAATGCATACGTGTCGGAAAACCGCAGGCCCACGTTGGTGGGCGCCGCATTGGTGCCGCACGAAAGGCGCGTCAGTGTGACGATGGGCGCGGTCTGTGCCGTCGCGAACGTGGGAGTGAACACGGTGACGCTGACGACCAGCGCGAGCGCTCGCGCAACGACGATGCGGAATGGGCGGATCATGTTTGGCCTCGATACGGTGGGGGTGAACGGCTGCTAAGCATGCGACCTGTCTGGACCGTGTACAAGGTCCCGTACTGCCTGAACCAGCGCGGAACCACATCAGGGAAATCGTTTCCGTGTAGTTTCCGCCCTTGCCGCGCGTTACCGTAGAGAGCTTTTCGCAGTATGGTCTTTCCGTAGATCCGCCACTCGCCGCTCACGCTTCACGCCACCCCTCATGCTCATCGTCCAGGTCTCCGTTCACGTGCTGCCAGACTCCGTCAACGACTTTCGCGCCGCGACGCTCGACAACGCGCATCACAGCGTGCAAGAGCCGGGCGTCGTGCGATTCGACGTGTTGCAGCAGGAGGACGACCCGACGCGCTTTCAGTTGATCGAGATCTATCGCACGCCCGACGCGCCAGCCGCGCACAAGGCCACCACGCACTACGCACGCTGGCGCGACACGGTCCAGCCGATGATGGCCGAGCCGCGAACCAACGTGAGGTACCGCGCGCAATTTCCAGCGCCCGCGCAATGGGAGATGCCATCATGACCCGCACCATCCATGCACTTGCGATCACACTGGTGCTCGCCGCGTCCACCGCCCACGCCCAAGGCGCGACTCCTGCTGCGCGCAATAGCGTCGAGGTCACCGAGGCGTCCATCACCGAACTGCGCGCCGCCATGGCCAACCGACGCGTGACATCGGTGCAACTGGTGAACGCCTACCTGGCGCGCATCGCGGCATACGAACATACCGGCCCCGCGCTCAACGCATTGATTCGCCTGAACCCGAATGCGCGCGCGGAGGCCGCCGAGCGTGATGCCGAACGTCGGACGGGTCGCATTCGCGGATCGCTGCACGGGATCCCGGTCATCATCAAGGACAACTACGACACCGGCGACATGCCCACGAGTGGTGGATCGCTCGCACTCGCCAACAGTCAGCCCGCGCACGATGCGTTTGTGGTGAAGAAGTTGCGTGACGCCGGCGCAATCATTCTGGCCAAGTCGAACCTGCACGAGCTCGCCGCCGGCATCACCAGCATCAGCTCACTCGGCGGGCAAACGCGCAATCCGTACGATCCCACACGCTGTCCCGGCGGCTCGAGTGGCGGAACCGGTGCCGCGATTGCGGCGAGCTTCGCAACCGTTGGCTGGGGTTCCGACACCTGCGGCTCCATCCGCATTCCCAGCGCCTACGCCAGTCTGTTCGGACTCCGACCTACACAAGGACTGGTGAGTCGTTCGGGCATCGTTCCGTTGTCGCATACACAGGATATCGGCGGACCCATGGCGCGCACCGCGACCGACCTGGCCATCGCGCTCGATGTCAGTGTGGGGTACGATGCGACTGATTCCGTCACGGCGGTGCTGCAAGGTAAGCCGCTTCCACGCTTTGAAGCGTCGCTGGACAGAAACGCATTGCGCGGTGCGCGCATTGGTGTGTTTCTGCCGTACTTCCGCGACACCGACGCAGAGATTGCCGACACCGTCCGCGCCGCACTGGCGGCCATGAAGACGCTGGGTGCCACCGTCATTGACGTGCCATTGACCGATTTCGACTCGCTGATTGCGAATACCGGCGTGATTCCCTACGAAACGAAGTTCGATCTGATCAACTACCTGCGCGGTGTGCCGAATGCGCCGGTGCATTCGATGCGCGAGATCCTCGATCGCGGATTGTTCGACCGCGCGCTCGAAGTGCGCTTCCGTGCCATCGACACCGTGCAAACGCTCGACACCGATCGCTATCGCACCACGCTGCGTCGCCAGACACTCCTGCGCGCGCGCATAGAACGCATCATGGACAGCCTGTCGCTGGATGCCCTGGCCTATCCCACGATGCGTCAGAAGCCGGTGCTGATTGGTGAGCCGCAACCGGGCAGCACGTGCAACGTGAGTGCGCAATCCGGACTTCCCGCCATCAGCATACCGGCGGGCTTCATGGCCGAAGGGCTACCGGTGGGCATTGAACTTATCGGACGCGCGTTTACGGACGTGCGACTGGTGTCTCTGGCGTATGCGTACGAG
>JBEBIR010000147.1:0-7711 GCA_040080315.1 Gemmatimonas sp. | reverse complement strand
TGGTACGGTCCCTGCTTATAGAGTCGCCAGAGTCGCCCCGATTGCGACATGTCCGACCCTCAGGCCTCCGACCGACCCCCGATGTCTCACCAGATGGTCATCGACCTCTCCCGCGACGCGATCATCACGGCATTGATGATCGCCGCGCCCATGCTGCTCATCGCGCTGGGTGTGGGTCTTCTTGTCAGCATCATTCAGTCGGTCACGCAGATCCAGGAACAGACCCTGGCCTTCGTGCCCAAGCTCATTCTGGTGGGTGGCGCGTTCATCGTCGGTCTGCCGTGGCTGCTGCAGGTCCTGATCCGCTACACCACGCAGCTCATTCGCGGCATTCCCGCGATGGTCGCCTGAGCGCTTCGCCGTGAGCGATTTCGGCCTCCCTGATTTCTTCGCCCCCGGCGTCGCCGCCGCCTGTGTCCTGACCGCGTTGCGCGTAGGCGGATTGCTGCTGATCGCCCCCGCATGGTCGGCAAAGGTGGTCCCCATGCGACTCCGCAGCGTGCTGCTGGTGATCTTCGCCGTGCTGCTGCTCCCCGCCGCGCGCGCGAACACCGATCTCCTCTCGCTCCGCATCACGCCCGCCACATTCCTCGCCGAAACCGCCGTGGGTTTCCTCATCGGGATGGCGGGCGCGTTGGTCATCGCCGCCGCCGAGTTCGCGGGCGAGTTGATGACCACCACGATCGGTCTGTCCGGCGCGGCCATCTTCGATCCGCTCAATAACACACAGGGCGCCATCCTGCAGCAGTTCATGCAGTTGATGGTGCTGATCGTCGTCCTCATCGGCGGCGGCCACGTCATCATGTTGCAGGCCGTGGCGCAGAGTTTTGTTTCCATGCCACTCGGTGCGCCGCTCAACATCGGTGACGGCGCCCACGCCATGGTGCTCGCGGCCAAGTCGGTCTTCGTGACCGGCGTGCAGTTCGCCTCTCCCGTCATCGCCGCCGTACTGCTGCTCAATCTGGCACTCGCCGTGTTGGGACGCGCTGCCCCGCAGCTCAACATCATGGGCGTCGCATTCCCGCTGCAAATCGGCGTTGGACTGATCACGTTCGCCGGTTCACTGGCGTTGGTCGTACACGCCATGAGCGACTGGACCCCCGGATTCGCAAACTCGCTCGAGACGGTTGCACGCGCGACCCGCGTGGCTGTCCCCGCAGGCGCGAATCCCGCAATGGGGGTGCGCTGATATGGCCGAAAACGAGTCTGGCGAAAAAACCGAAGCACCTACTGGTAAACGAGTCGAGGAAGCGCGCGACAAGGGACAGATCGCGAAGAGTCCTGAGCTCACCACGGCCGCCTTTCTGTTTGGTTCGACGGTCACACTGGCGTTCGCTGGTCCGTCGCTCTGGCGCTTCCTGCTGGAGACGATGGGACAGGGACTGGCCACGTCGTTCAACGATGAACACGCCGGCGCATCAGCGATTCCGTGGCTGCAGATGATGGGCTTTCGCACCATCGTCGCGGTGATGGGCTTCGTTGGCGCCATGGCGCTCATCGCCGTGGCCATTCAGGCAGCGCAAGCGGGTGGCATCATCACGACGAAGGCGCTCGCACCGAACTTCCAGCGCATCAATCCGCTCAAGAACCTCGGGCGCCTGGCTGGCAAGCAGGCGTGGATTGAGTTGGCGAAGGCGCTGCTCAAAATGTCGATCGTGGGGTGGGCCGTCTACGCCACACTCGTTGACGCCTGGCCCGACATTCAGGGACTGGCGCTCGAATCCCCGCTCGCGTTGATGGACATCGTGCGCCAGTACGGCGTGGGCATGCTTCGCAACGCCGGTCTCATGTTCCTCGCGCTCGCGCTGGCCGACTACGCCTGGCAGCGCTGGAGCACGCACGAACAGCTCAAGATGTCGAAGCAGGAAGTCAAGGAAGAATCGAAGTCGCAGGAAGGCAATCCGGAAATGAAGAGTCGTCGTCGACAGGTGGCGCGTGAGCGCATTCGTCGCGCGATGTTCGCCGCCGTGCCCAAGGCTGATGTCGTCATTGTGAACCCGGTGCACATCGCCGTCGCGATCAAGTATGACCCCAACGTCGCACCAGCTCCGATGGTGGTCGCGATTGGTCAGCGCAAGATCGCGTTGCGCATCAAGGAACTCGCCTTTCAGCATGGTGTGCCGGTGATCGAGAACAAACCGCTCGCGCGGGCCCTGCTCGCCACCACCAAGGTGGGCACGATGATTCCCGTTGACATGTATCTGGCGATCGCCGAAGTGCTGGCCTTTGTGATGCGTCAACGTGAACGCTATGGTCGTCGCTGGCGTGGAACGGTGGCCGCATGAGTGAATCGCTATGACCGCCGCCGCCATGCCGATGGCGTTCGACGCGCCGGATACCAAGAAGCGCGCGGAAGTGGCGCTGGCCGTCGCCGTCGTCCTCATCATTGCGCTCATCGTGGTGCCGTTGCCCCCGATGCTGCTCGACTTGTGTCTAGCCGCTAGCATCGGACTGTCGCTGGTGGTGCTGCTGGTATCGCTGTACACCACCAATCCACTCGACTTCAGCAGCTTCCCCGCACTGCTCCTGCTGCTCACGCTGTTCCGCATTGGCCTCAACGTCTCGTCCACGCGGCTCATTCTCACGCATGGACACGCTGGCAAGGTCATCGAAGCGTTCGGCAACTTCGTGATCGGCGGCAATTACGCGGTCGGTATCGTCATCTTCCTGCTGCTCATTGGCATCAACTTCATAGTCATCACCAAAGGCGCCGGTCGCATCGCCGAAGTCGCGGCGCGCTTTGCGCTTGATGCGATGCCCGGCAAACAGATGGCCATCGACGCCGATTTGTCCGCGGGCCTGATCGATGAAAAGGAAGCCCGCATGCGTCGCGATGAGATCTCGCGCACGGCGGACTTCTACGGCGCCATGGACGGCGCGTCCAAGTACGTGAAGGGCGACGCGATCCTCGGCATCCTGGTCGTGGCGGTGAACATTCTCGGCGGCATCTTCATCGGTGTCGTCCAGAAGGGCATGCCGCTGGCGCAGGCTGGAAGCACCTACACGCTCCTCACCGTCGGCGACGGATTGGTCTCGCAGGTGCCCGCGTTGATCATCAGCACGGCCGCTGGCCTGATGGTGACCAGCGCGACGGGCAGCGATCGCATGGGTGTCGTGTTGAGTCGGCAGTTGGGTTCGCATCCGCGCGCCATGTGGATGGCCGCCGCCGTGCTCGGCGCATTCGCGCTCGTGCCGGGGTTGCCAATGTTTCCCTTCGTGTCGCTGGCCGCCGGGGCCGCGCTGTTGGCACGCCTCTCGGGCAACGCCGAAATCCGGCGCAATGATCTGGCGCTCATCTCCGCGCCACCAACGGAAGTCGAAGCACCCGCGCCGTCCGATCCCATGCGCGACCTGTTGCAGATCGATCCGATCGAACTGGAGGTCGGCTACGCGCTCATTCCCCTCATCGACGAGGGACAGGGTGGCGATTTGCTCGAGCGTATCTCGCTGCTGCGCAAGCAAGCAGCGATCGAGTTGGGCATTCTCGTGCCACCCATTCGCATTCGCGACGATATCCGACTGCCAGCCAACGAGTACGTGATCAAGCTGCGCGGCTCGGAAGTCGCGCGTGCCGAAGTGTTGCCGCGCTTTATGATGGCGCTCAACACCGGTGGCGTCGTCGCCGAAATCGACGGCATGGAGTCCATCGATCCGTCGTTCGGCATGCCAGCGCGATGGATCGCCGGTGCCCGCCGCACGGAGGCCGAAGCGCTGGGCTACGTGGTCGTGGAACCGACAACGGTCGTCGCCACACACTTGTTGGAGACACTCAAGGCCAGTGCCTCGGAGTTGCTGGGCCGTCAGGAAGTGCAGGAGATGGTCGAGACGCTCAAGAAGTCGCATCCGGCACTGGTGGAAGAGATCATCCCGAACAAGGTGTCGCTGAGTGTGCTGCACCGCGTGCTGCAGCGTCTGCTGCGCGAGCGCGTGCCTATTCGCGACCTGGTGACCATTCTCGAAGCATTGGGCGATGGTGCCGACACCACGAAGGATCCGGAAGCCCTCACCGAGGTCGTTCGCAAGTCGCTCACCAACGTGATCGCGCGGATGTTCGCCGACAGCACCGGTGTCGTACGCGGGATCACCATCGGCGGTCGACTCGAATCGGCGCTGCTGGGCCTCTTCTCGCCGCGCTCGACGCAGCCCAACGCGCCGCTGCTCACTCCCGAATCACTCGCCGGTATGCTGCGCGACCTGAATCATCTGGCCACTACGTACGCGATAGATGGTCGTCCGCTGCCGCTCATCACGCCGCCATCACTGCGCATTGGCGTGCGTCGCCTGATCGAACCCGTGCTGCCCAGTCTTCCAGTTGTGTCGCTGGCCGAGTTGCCGGCCGCGATCACGCTGAGCAGCGTCGCCACCTGGGAGATGCCTCATGGCGTCTGAACGATTCCGCGGCGCGGACATGCCGCACGTTGCCGATCGCGCGAGACGCGCGCTGGGTGACGATGTCATGATTCTGCACACCCGCACCGTCCGTGATGGCGGCGTGCCGATGGTGGAAGTCCTCGCCACGACCTCAGACGCGATCGATCGCGTGCGCGCGCGCCTCGAACCGGCACCCTTCCCGCGACAGATGCGCTCGGCCGATGGCAAACCGTACCGCATCGCGCTCGTTGGACCAACCGGCGCCGGCAAGACGACCACCGCCGCCAAACTCGCGGTGAGACGCGGCATGTTCGGCGCGGCACGCACGGGACTGCTCACGCTCGACACGTATCGTGTTGGCGGCATGGAGCAACTGGCCACGTACGCCGAGCTGGCCGATGTGCCGTTCGAAGTGGTGTACGATGCGCGCGAAATTGAGGCGGCCATGAAGCGACTGTCCTCGTGCGATGTGGTGATCATCGATACACCCGGTCGCAGTCCGGCCTCATCGGAACTCACCGAACGCTGGCGCTCACTCCTCGACGCGCTCGCACCAGACGAAGTGCACCTGGTGCTGCCGGCGTCGCTGCGCCCCGATCTGGCCATCGACGTGGCGCGCGCCTATGCCCCCACGCGTACGCACCGTGGCGCGACGCATCTGTTGCTGTCCAAGGTCGATGAAGTCCCGCGCGAAGCCGGCGTGTCTGATCTCGCGCTGTCATTGGCCATGCCGACACGATGGGTCACCGATGGCCAGGATGTTCCGGCCGATCTCAAGCCCGGCGTCACGCGCATCCTGCGCGCGTACGGACTCTCGGCGGATCTGGAACCCGACTGGTTGCCCGCGTGAGTGTTTCCCTGATGGCGCAGACGCCAACCAGTTCGTCGCAGATTGACGCGTTGCTACAGCGCCGTCATCGCGATGCGCGCGGTGATGCCGCTGACGACAGCGGCGTGACCACCCTGTTGTGCGCCAGTGGACGAGGCGGCAGCGGCACCACACTGTTAGCGGCCCTGCTGGCCGTTGCTGCCGCCGGCGAAGGCGCGCGGGTGTTGTTGGTCGATGCCGACGAGCATGTCGGACCGTTGGCGATGTTGCTTGGGGTGTCTGCGCGTGCGAGTTGGCAGGATCTGCGCGGCGGACGGGTGTCACCAACAGATGTGGCGACGCCGGTCAGCACCACCCTCACGTTGGTGGCTGGCGGCGCGGCGCGACACGCCACCAGCAGTGCGGCACCCATGTCGGCCGCCGAACGACGCGCGTGCATGCGTCGCGTAGGAATGCTCTCGCACGGCATGGATCTGGTGGTGATCGATTGCGGCGCGCGGTTCGACACCATCTCCGCCGCGCTCGCGCCGCACGCCGGAGAACGCCTGCTCGCGGTTGCTGCCGGCGCCGATCCGATCGGACTCGCCGCGACCTATGCCCTGTGCAAAGCCGTACATGCCCGCCACAGTGCCCTTCCATTGGACGTACTCGTCAATCGGCATGAGGGAGTCGAAGCGTTGCGCTGCTTCGAAGCCATCGATGCCGGGGTGCGTCAATTCCTCGGTAGCACGTTGCGCTTTGCCGGCGCCGTGCCAACCGATCCGACGCTCGATGCTGCACTCCGCGCGGGGATGCCCTTCCCCGATGCGGCGGCTGGATCACCCGCAGCGATCGCTGCTCACGATGTCGTGATGCGCACGCTGGCCGGGACATCACCAACCCGACCCGGTGTCTGATTGTGACCTTCGCAACGCCTCAAGGATCCGCGGCCATGAATACCACGCTCTGGCAGTCGTACCATAACGGCAGTGACACCGCCCGAGATCGACTGCTGCTGGAGCATCTGGGTCTGGTGCATCATGTCGCCCGCCAGGTCTCGCGCACACTCGCGGTCCGCATTGACTTCGACGAACTCGTCAGCGCCGGCACCATGGGATTGATGGCCGCGCTCGAAAGCTTTGACTCATCGCGCGGCCTGGCGTTCAGTACGTTCGCCGCACCCCGCATCCGGGGCGCGATTCTCGACGAACTGCGCAAGCAGGACCACGTGCCGCGATCGGTCCGTCGCAAGACGCGCGAGATCAGTGCCGCACGCGAGACCTGGATGAGAGAGTACGGACGGGCGCCGGAAGACCGCGAGCTCGCCGCGCAGTTGAATGTCGACATGGAGACGCTCTGGCGCTGGCAGGCTGACGTCGAAGGCGCCCATCACATTCCGCTCGATCGCGCGCCGGGCGAGCGCGACAGCCACATGCCGTCGCAAGCCGAGTTGCTGCCCAGCAGTGAAGAGTCCGAAGTGGAGGAGCAGCTCACGCACGCGCAGGAAGTGGTGCACCTCAAGGACGCCATCCTGCGTCTCAAAGAGCAGGAGCGGATTGTGCTCTCGCTCTACTACTTCGAGGAGCTGAAGCTGCACGAAATTGCCAAAGTGCTCGAACTGACCGAGTCGCGCGTGTCGCAGATTCGCTCGAAAGCCCTCAGCAAGTTGCGTGTCGACCTCAAGCCATTGCGGGAACGCGTCGCATGAGCGCGCGCTACACACCACGTAGCGTTTCTGTTGTCGCGCGCGTGCGGTCCGCCGCCGCGTCATCCATGCTCATTCGCTCAATCCTGCTGGGGACGCTGGCCATCGGCGTCACCATCGGTGGCGTCATGGCCGGTGCCCTGGTCATCGCGCCCGTCGTCGCAAGAGCCACGCAACCCGATGCAACGGCGCAGGTCGCGCGCACGCTTGCGACCGTGAGTACGGCAACGAAGACATTGGCTGGCATTGCCCTGGAACGCATACTCGAAGCGAAGTCGGAACTGCGATCCGTGCTGCCAAGCCCGGTGACACGTTACGCGCCGCCGGTCTTGGCCATCGTGTCGATCATCGGCGCCCTCTCCGCGCTCTTTCTGCGTCGCGACACCCCGCAACGAACACTGGTTCCGGTCGCCTCGGAGTCGCCGAACTCACCTCGGGGCCTCGCTCGCCTCACCCCGCGCAGCTCCGCGCGGGTCAATGGCAAGCGCAACCGTACGCCACGAGCCGTGGAAGCCCTGGCCGCCACCGGCGCGTCCACCCAGGACATCGCTTGGCGCACCGGCCTCCCCATCGACGCCGTTCAGCTCCTCCTCGCTATTTCGTCCGGTCCTCGGCACTTCCAGCCGCCAACGGCATGATTTTCCCTATTTCCCCTGTCTCCCGTCTCCAGTCTCTCGTCTTCCGTCTGTAGTTAAAGCAATACATAGCAACTATTTACGACACTTTCTAACGGTCGGGCCCTCGTGGCCCGACCGTTGCATTTTGGGCCTGTGAGTTCGTGCACCCTTTTCTGAGCACGCCATGCCCGATCCTGTACGTCCGAACGG
>JBEBIR010000890.1:0-1637 GCA_040080315.1 Gemmatimonas sp. | reverse complement strand
GCTAGAACTGATCGTCGAGCCGACCATCGAGCCGACCATCGAGCCGACGATCGAGGATGCGTCGGAGGACGTCGCCGAGCCGCTGGAGCTCCACCTGCTGGAGACGATTGAGGGTCTGGAGATCAGCAGTGATTTCCATAGCGAAGACATCGCCCCCATGGTCGGACTTTCGATTGAGGAGCGTGAGGCGGTCGAGCCTGAGGTTGTCGCACCGGACGCCGCAATTACGTGGCTCATGTCGACTGATGTGATCGACCCGATGCACGAATCCACGGGTCTCGAAACCACAAGTGACTTCGCCGGCGACGGCGACCCTCCGGTTGACGCGTTGCCGGATCTGGTGGTTGAAGATTTCGATCATGTGGCGGATGATCCCAACGCCATCGCGGTCACCGGTGGTCGCGCGGGGACGCCAGCGTACAGCATGAGCATTCCGCGATCGCTGACACCAATTGACGTATCACCGATTCCGGAATTGGATGCGGCGATCGCTGACGGGGCGATGACCGCGGCGCTCGCGAACGTGGATACCGCCTCCATTCAGCGCGAGCCGCCATTCCGGTTGGACCCGCACGACTTCATTCTGCCGGGTGAGCTCCCGCCGTTGGTGGTGGACGAAACCCTCATCGACGTTGGACTGCAGCGTGGGCAATTCTCGGCGGCGTCGATGGCCGAACCAGCGGCCAAGTCGCCATTTGACGACGAGCAGCTGATCGATGATCAGACGCCGTTGGTTACGCCTTCGTATGTGACGGCGATTGAGGAGGCCGCCGAGGTGGCCCCGCACCAGGTTGCGGAGCCTGACACGCAGACGGACACGGACGCTGAGGACGCGCTGCGCGAGGCGATCGAGGCACATCGGGCGGTACGCACGACACCATCCTTGCCGATCGCCGCGGTCGCGGCGGAAGCCAACGTGGTGGCCACGTCCCGCTGTGAAGAATTGCGCGCGGCGGTGGCGCGCACGCCCCACGACTGGATGCTCCGGAGACGACTGGCCGAAGCGCTCCTCGAAGCCGGTGAACGTGATGCGGGCCTGGCTGAATTGCAGGCCTCGTTGTCGGGCTTTGCGCACGACGGGCAACTCTCGACGGCCGCGGAGATCGCCGATGAGCTGGTGCATATCCATCCCGAGCGTATTCACTACCACCAGAAACGCGTTGAGCTTTCGGTTCGTCTCAACGACCAGTCGCGCCTGCGCTCCGCCTATCTCGACCTCGCCGACACGTTGGTGCGCAGCGGCGAGGATACGCCGGCGCGCGCGGTGTACGCCAGAGTTCTGGAGATCAATCCGTGGGACGAACGGGCGCTTGCAGCGCTCGGGTCGGCGGCACCGCCGCCGCCGCAGGCCGACGACGAGTCGGTCAACCTCGCGGAGTGGCTCAAGGAGGATGAACCGGGCAGTACGCGCATGCGGATGCGCGAGCCAGTCGTCAGTGGCGACGAACAGGCGGATTTTGACGCCCTCCTCCGACACTTCAAAGAAGGTGTCTCTCGCTCGTTGGGCGAGGAGGACTACGGCCAGTCGGCGCTGGCCACGCGCCTGGGCGTCACGCGCTACCCTGCCGTGTTCGTGAACGACGTGCTCGTGGCCACGCCCAACGACTTCGGGTTCTACGGCACCGACGACACACACG
>JBEBIR010000889.1:0-1637 GCA_040080315.1 Gemmatimonas sp. | reverse complement strand
AGCTGTTCACCGGCTTACCCGGCCGCACGGACTCCTGCCACGTTCCATCCGGCCGCTGCGCGACCGTAAGAAAGGCCCGGCCCCTGGCAATGGCCTTCTTGATCTCGGATGGCTGGAACGCGCCGTCGCCGGTCCGGTTGGAGGCGAGCGCCAGGAGAGCGACCGCGGTTCGGAAGGCGTCGGAGTCCTGCGACGTACCCCACCCACCGTCTGCATGCTGCGTCGTTCTGAGCGTCGCTAACGCGCGCGCGCGTTGCTCGCGTCCGGTGGCGTCGGCTGCATCCGCCACGCCGAGCAGAACCGCCGCCGCATCCAGGGGCGCAGCCACGGGTACACGACGGAGCCAGATCCCTGCTCGCTCGATGACCGGCCGATACTCCGCTTTGCCAGCAGCGATCAGCGCGCGCCTGGCCGACACAGTCGCCAGCGCGGTGCCGAGGGAGGCTGGCGACCCAGGAATGAGCGGTGCGCCGAGGCCTTCGGCCTCGGCCGGGTCGACGCGGAAGGAGCCGTCTGCCTTCTGGTCGGCCGCGAGCAAGTCCGTCACGGCCCACAGCTGCTCTCTGGACGCCGCAGTCGCCGTAACGGCGTCGACCAGCGCATTGGCGAAGGCAATCCGCGAGAGCGCTTTGCCGTCCAGATCGCCCGCCGCCAGCGGCTTCCAGTGCTCCGGTGGCTGCGTATTCAACGTCTGCGACAGCGGCTTCGCCACGTCGAAGTCGTGGCGGGCGGCGACCAGCAGCGCACGGGTGGCGTCACCGTTGTTGTGGCACGAGTAGCAGCCGAACTTCTGGTGCCAGGCCGGGCCCTCTTTCGCCAGGAACGCGACAGCCGCAGACTCAGGAGCAGGCGCCGCAGTCTGGGCAGCGACGACGAGCGGCCAGCCCAGCACGACGCCAAGTAGAACGAATGACACTCCCCGCATCACAGCCTCCTCCGCCGTCAATTGAACATGTGTGCAATTGACGGGAAAGGCTAACGCAAAGTTCCAGGAACCACAAGGGCACCGAGCTACGGGCGAACCGCTGGACGACGCGTGGGGAGAGGAACGGACGAGAGGATGCCAGCCTGAAGTCCGGCGAGCGCAATTTCGAGCGTCGAGGCCGCGAGGAGGTCTCCCGCGGGACCGGGTGCACCGCTCGCCATGCGCCGCAATACCGCTGCGCCGTGCACGGAACACCACAGCACTGTCGTGATCGTGACGGGCGTCAGGCCCGCAGGAATCGCGCCCTTCTTCAGACAGCGCTCCGCGAGTCCATGCCCAAATGCGACTACGCGGCGTAGATCCGGCTGCGCCGGCTCAATAGCAGGCGCGATGTGATCAACCCACAGCAGGGCGAAGTAGTCGGGCTGCGCCTTACTGAACTCGTAGTAGGCCAGGAAGAACCGCCGCAGCGCCTCGATGGGATCCGCCGCGTTCACGGCCATCACCGCCTCCGCGAACAGTCGAAGTCCACGCGCCTGGAGCGCTCGTATGATCTCGTCCGTGTCGGAAAAGTGCGTGTACAGCGCGCCAGGGCTGCAGCCAATGACCCGCGCCAGCGCACGGATGGTCACGGCCGCGTAACCCTCCCGTCCGTACAGGTGCAAAGCTGCATCGAGAATGACGTCAGTCGCACGCGGCTCACCGGAGGCGG
>JBEBIR010000146.1:0-7723 GCA_040080315.1 Gemmatimonas sp. | reverse complement strand
CCTGGATCAAGGCGTCACTGGAGTACGTACTCAAACTGGGCGTCCCGCCGAACAAGATCTCACTCGGTATCCCGGGCTATTCTGACCATTGGTTTTCCACGTGGAACGTGCGCGACGGATCGGGAACCGGCGGAAGCGACATCAGCTTCGCTGAAGGTCAACGTCTCATGAAGACGTTTGGCGTGACCGCGCGATGGGATTCGCTGCAGCGCTCGCCGTACGCCATGTGGGAGAACGCCGGGGTGTTTGAACACCTGTGGCTGGAGGATGTGCGCGCAT
The DNA here is from genome assembly GCA_040080315.1 of Gemmatimonas sp. GTDB lineage: Bacteria > Gemmatimonadota > Gemmatimonadetes > Gemmatimonadales > Gemmatimonadaceae > Gemmatimonas. The sequence continues at coordinate 7,444 of JBEBIR010000146.1, read as the reverse complement.
TCGAGGCGAAGCTGCAGTTGGTGCGACAGCACAAGCTGCGCGGCTATTCCGTATGGTTGCTGGGATTGGAGGATGCGCGTGTGTGGGGGTTACGACATGCGGTGACGAAGTAGTCTTGCGGGATCTATCGGAAAAACGCCGGCAACGCCGCCGCTGCCTTCGGTTCGGCCTTTCGCCAATCAAATCCCAGTGCCGCCGCGATGGTCGCCGCAACCTGCGACTGGGTGCTGGGCGTATCGCGACGAACACCAAGCGCTGGCACATCGGGTCCCATCACGGCAATCCACATGCGCTCGGCACCCGTCACGTCCTTCCCGTGATCGGTCCACTTGGCGCCTTGCCCGCGACCGTGATCCGTGGTCACGATCAACGTGGTCTTGTCGCGCGTGAGGGGATCGGCCTGCGCTCGTTGCCATAGCTGGGCGAGGTACCCGTCCACCTGACGCGCCGACTGCAGGTAGAGGTCGTAGCGACCGGCATGCGCCCACTCGTCGGTTTCGCCGTAGCCAATGAACAGCACGCGGGGTTTGCGACGCGTGATGTAGTCGAGTGTTGCGACGTGCGTGAAGGCGTCCCAGGTATTGTCGGGCCACACGCGGGTATTGGTGGCCATCACCTCGCGCAGCGCGGCGGCGCGTGGCGTGCCGGTGGGCGCGACCGCATTGTCCCATCCGTCATACACCGGCACGCGACTGCGCTCAGTGTTGATGATGCGTCTGAATGCGTTCCACGTGGCAAATGCCGCGACGCGACCCGACAGCGCCGGCTGCGTGTTCAGCCATTCGAAGACGGTCCGATTCTCGTTCGGCGCGTGGTCGTTGCTGTCGATGCGCGGATCGGCGTGACCGGTGAAGGCCTCGCTATACCCGGGATAGGAAAACTTGAGCCCATTGGTGACGACCGACGAACTGCCGATCGTACTGTCGCCGAAGATCTGGCCACGCGTGGCCATAGTGCCCCACACGAACGGCAGCAGCGCCGAACGACGCGCGACAGGAGTATCGCGCCAGAAGGTGTTCCTCAGCTTGGTTGTGTCGGCCACGCGTCCCGCCGGCCCCATGAGGGACGCGTCCGCGCCGCCAAACAGCTCCTGCCATCGCAAGCCATCGGTGATCACCAGAATCACGTGCGTTGAGCGCATCTTCGCTGGCGCCGACTGCGCGTCGATCGGCGTGATGCGCATGAGTCCCGGCAAGAGGACTCCGAGCAGGAGCAGCACGCGTCGCAAAGTCATCGCTGTATACGATGGTGCCTTCGCCAAGCTGTAGGTCATCGGCGCACCGGCCGACGCTGCGACGCGGCCTTCTCCACCAGCCGTCGAAGCTCCTTAATGGGTTCGGGATTGTCGTCCACCTGCAGGCGAAGGACGACGTCGTTGTGAAGCCATACGCCGCCGTCTTTCTTGACGATCACCATCGCCGCGGACTGCATGCCGCGCTTGTCACCGCCGGCGGTCTGTCCCGCTTCAAGTGCAGCGAGGAGACGCAACGACAAGTGTCCCGGCGTGTCTTCAAACGCCTTCACCATCGAGCTCACCACGTCAGCGTTGGCGAGAATATTGCCCTGGGCGGTGCAGAACTTCCCCTGCTTGTCACCGGCCCATTCGGAGGCTTTGGGACCGGTATAGGCGGCCACCCGTCCATCCGCATCGATCACCGCGAACTGACGACCGAACTTGGTCCAGTCCGTCGGCCGGGGATCCGGATCGCTATCCCACACGCGCTTGATGACGTCTGCGGGCTTCACGCCTTGTCGCAGCAACGCGATCGCCTGTGGACCATAGCTGACGTCGACAATGGCTTGCGTCGCCGCGACGCCGACGCCCGCCTCCGCCCACAACACGCCATTCCCAACGGAGAAGACGCGCGACTGCACCGCGCCACCCACTTCACCGGTCGCGGGGTCGTAACCGAGTATGGAGAATGTGGCAACCGGTGGCCAGGGCAGCGGCGTGGTGGCTGAAAAGGCGCCAGTGGATTGGCCGTGCAGCGCGACTGGAGCGACGACCGCGAGCAGTGCTACCGCGGTGCGAGTGACGCGGATCGATGTGCGCATGAAAGGAGTAATGAGGGTCTGAGATCGCGTCATGTATGCGCGGACGTTGGCACTAGCTCCGCAAGTCACACTGCATGACGATGGCGGATGACGGGCACGCCGATGTGAACTCAACCGTCCCCGCGAGTGCCGCCGGCACCGATGCGCGATCCGTCACGGCGAAGCCAAACTTCGGGAACCACTGGGCGGCGGTCGTTGTCAGCAGGTAGAGCGATTCGATGCCGTTCGCGCGGGCCATCGCGATCAGGTCCGCCACCAGCCGCGTCCCAACACCCAACGCGGCCAGATCGCGCGCCACGGCGACCGAACGCAGCAGCGCGTGCGCGCCGTGCACATCGAGCGCGGCCGAACCCACCACGTTGCCATTCAGCTCGGCCAACAGCACATGCTGCGGCCGCGCACGTAGCAGATCGGCGAAACCGTCAGTGGGCAACTCGCGCGCGCGAAGCAAGGCGACCGCCGCGTGCAGATCGTCAACGGTGGCCGGACGAATCTGTAGGGACATGAGCGGCGCTCCGTGAGGTGAGTGATCAGTGATTCGAATCGGGCGGGGCCGTACGCACGCGAACCGTTGTACCCCACGGATCCTGCAGGACAATCGCGTCGCCGTCGTTCGCAACATCCACCTGTCGCGTCTGTGCCGACGCGGCGACCGCCCGCACATCGACGGCGGAGGGCACTTCAACCGTCCACTCGATCAGTCGCGCTTCGTCGTGGCGCGCGGAGTCGGCGCCGCGCGCCCACGTATTGGTGCCGAGGTGATGATGATAGCCACCGGCGGCAAGAAACAGCGCCCCCGGATACTCCCACACCATCTTGTCCATGCCAAGGGTATCATGGTAGAAATCCGACGCGCGCGCGAGGTCGCCCACGTGCAAATGCACGTGCCCGATCTTTGTGCCAGCGGGTGCGCCCGTCCACTTCACGCCGTCCGCGGCCGCCAGGACGGCGCGCACGTCCAACGGTTCGGTTCCCATGGACAATTGCCGATCACGGGCCCGCCAGTGTTCGCGAGGACGAGCGGCATAGATCTCCAACCCCAGCCCGTCGGGATCCGTGAGGTAGAGGGCCTCACTCACGGAATGATCGGACATGCCTGGATGTTCGCCGCGCTCAGCCAGGTGCGTCAGAAAACGGCCCAGCGATGCGCGATCAGGCAGCAGAATGGCGACGTGAAACAGCCCGAGTCGGCCGCGTGGCGGTACCGGTCGCGCACCTGAGAGTTCGTGCAGGACAATGAGTGATCGGCGGTCGTCCTGCGCGCCGAGAATTGCCTGCGCGGCACCCTGCTGCAGCACCCGGAGACCGATGACGTCCGTGTAGTACGCAATCGACCGCGTGAGATCGGCGATCTGGAGGTGGACCGTGCCCAGCTGCGTGGCGTCGGGAAGCCGATGGTCCGGCGGCGCGATGCCGTATGATCCGGCGATCGCTGGGGGTGAGGGGTCCGTCATGAGATGAAATCAGTCCGCAGCGAGTGGCGACGTCAACCGCGACGTGCTGAGGGGAGACGCCCAATCCTTCGCGGTTCAATTCCTCCACCCGGGCCCATTTGCTCAAGTTCCGGCTATCGCGGCCGACACCTCTAGGACCATGCACCTACTGGCCCGGGAACCCTGCACCTTCAGGAGAACGAGTCCCAGTCGCGCGCGGAATCTGATCGCTCCGTCGCGACGCCGGTCGCGGCGTGCGTTCACGTTGATTGAGTTGCTGGCCACGATGACGATTATCGGGCTGCTGGTTGGCTTGGCGATTCCAAAATTGAATGAAGCGATCAATCAAGCCAAGATCGCCCGCGCGATTGGCGACTTGCGTGCCATGGCCGTCGAACTGAATTCAGCGATGGTGCTGCCCGCATCACTGGACGCGATCGGTCGTGGTTCTCGGCTCGACCCGTGGGGACGACTCTACGTGTACTACCCGTTTCCGCCGTCCAAGGGCAAAGCGCCGCCCCAAGGGGCTCGCAAGGACCGCTTTCTTGTGCCCATCAACTCGGCCTTTGATCTGTATAGCCTCGGTAAGGACGGCTCAAGCGCGGCGCCGTTGACGGCGAAGGCCAGCCAGGACGACGTGGTGGTCGCGAACGATGGCGGGTTCATCGGGCTGGCCAAGAGGTACTGATGCAGATCGCCCATCTTCGATCAGGGTTCCTCGGCACGCGTGTTGGCCGACAGACGCTGCGCAGCTTTTTGATCGCGGCGCTGCTCCCAGTGCTGGTCGTGTCGGCGTACGGCGTGTGGTACGTGCGAACGTCACTCGAGGCCGATGCCATGGATCGGATCGAGCGCACGGCCAAGGCGGGCGCGCTGACGCTCATGGGCGAGTTGGCCACGGTGAAGCGCGAGTTTCTTGAGCAGCGCTCGGCAATCGCCACAACCATCGCGCACGACACGCTGACCGCGGCCGAGACTGCACGCTTGCGTGACGGAGGTCTTGTGCTGCGCGTGATTCCGTCGGCGTCGAACGCTAATCGCGATGGCGAGGTGCGACTCCTCCGACATCTGTCGAACGGCCTGCTGGCGCGCGCGACGGTGCAGTCAAGCGATCTCTGGGCCACGTTCGATGAGTTGATTGACGTGGACGGCACCAGCTACTGCATATTTGAAGCAGGCACCTGGACACGCGTCCACTGCGCCGCGTCCACGCAAGCGCCGATGGAGATCGCGCTGCGTCGCGCGGCGGTCAGCGCTGCGGGCGGCAAAGGTCGAAGTCAGGACAATCATCTGTTGCTGGCCCATCGAGATCTCTACTTGCGCTATGAGTTCGGTGCGGTCGAGTGGCGGCTGGTGACGGCGGAGACTCGCGCGCTGGCGTTGGCCCCGGCGTCGTCAGTGACGCTCTCACTGGTCCTGATGGTGGCGCTGGCGGTGGTCAGTTCGTTCGTATTCGCCCATCGTCAAATTCGGCGCAGTACCGAGCCACTTGAAGCCCTGCGTGACGGGACGCGTCGCGTCGGGAGTGGCGACTTCATTACGCCAGTGTTGATCAGCTCGCGCGACGAGTACGGCGAGCTCGGCGTGGCGTTCAACCGTATGACCAGCTCGATCACGGAGCAGATTTCTCTGCTGCGCCGAATGGACGCCCTGGATGAGATCTCGCTGCGGGAGCGAAGAGTGGAAGCGATCCTGGAGACGGCACTGGCCGGATTTCGCGAGGCGACCGAATGCGTGCTGGCGTCGATCGATCTGGTTGGCGAGCGGGCACACGAGCCCGCGACGCGTTGGGTGATCAGCGATTGGGCGCCACGCGTCAAGCGCACGGGTACGACAATTTCGGATGAGACGCGTCGGCAACTGCTGTCACAGCCCCGTCATCAGTTGCAGGCCATCCATCTGCAGGCGGACGCCAACAGACCCGCCACTCGTCTGGTGTTGCCGCTCATTCACGACGAGGAGTTGTTGGGAGCACTGACGCTGGAGCTTCAGGGCGACGCGTCGCGCATGCGTGCGGGTATTCGATCGGCGCGACGCGTCGCCGATCGCATCGTGCTGGGTATTGCCAACGTGCGATTGCTGCATCGACTGGACGCCTTGTCCTCCGGGACACTGCGGGCCTTTGCGCAGGCCATCGATGCCAATTCGCATTGGACCGCCGGCCACAGCGAACGCGTCACGAGGCTCGCAATGGAGCTGGGGCGAAAACTCGACTTGTCGCTGCCGGAGCTGTCGATTCTCTATCGGGGTGGCCTGATGCATGACATCGGAAAGATTGGTATTCCTCCCGCCGTGCTCGACAAGGCCACGCACCTGGATGACACGGAACGTGCCCTGATCGAGCGTCATCCGGAAATCGGCGAACGCATTCTCCGGCCCATCCCCGCATTTGTCGACGCGCTGCCGATCGTGCGCTCGCACCATGAGCGGTTCGATGGAACGGGCTACCCGGATCGGCTGCGCGGCGAGGAGATCCCGTGGTTGGCACGCGTGCTGGCTGTGGCGGACGTCTATGACGCGCTGGTCAGCGACCGCCCGTATCGTGAAGGTCTCAGCGCCAAGGCGGCCATCACGATGATTGAGTCGAACGTCGGCACACATTTCGATCCGCGTGTGGTAGCGGCGTTGCTGGCCATCGACATCGAGCGAGCCACCGGTCGGGATTCCGCGGCGATCGTGGAGCCACCCAGCGTCGCCGCCGGATTTTCACACAGTCAACCCTTCAGCGCTCTCACGGCCGCCTGATGCCCTACGAACCGCCTTCTACACCTGGCGACGACGCGAAGCCCGAACGGGGGGACGATGCCGACGCTACGGCTCTCGTGTCGGCCCCACTCGTCATTCGCTCGCACCTGAGTGACATCGGTGCGATTCTGGACCTGCCCACCAAACGGCCGACGAGGAATACCGCGGCGATCGAGGCAATCGAAGTTCCTCGTCCCGTCTCCACGCGGATCTGGTCACAGTGGCTTTCCGTCGGCGTGCTGGTCGTTTCGGCACTCATTGTCACCGTGTCCTTCTGGCCGGCGAGTTCGCCAACCATGCCAGAGTCGCTGCTGGGAGATTGGGTGACGAGCCATCCCCAGTATGCCGATCGGCATCTCGCCTTTACTCCGACTGAAGTGCTGATCAGCACGGGCGACGGGGCGGCGCCAGTGCGACACCCCATCATGTCCCTGCAACTGAAACGTCACGCGGACTCCACGGTGATCGCACTGATCTACAAAGTCGGCGGTTCTCCGGTCGAGATGCACGCCGCCTGGATGGAGACTGGCTCGCAACGATTGGTCTTCGACCGACCCGCAGGCTTGACGTGGGAGCGGCCGGCAGTGCGTTAGGGTGTGTCTTGACTACTGATCGCGCGCTGATTGAACGAGAGACGGGAGACGGCAGACGGGCGACTCGAGACCAAGACGGGTAGCGTCTGAGTCTGCCGTCTCCAGTCTTCCGTCTATTGTCTGTTGTTCGGCGTTCTAATCACGCAGCGGCAGGCACGGGCCCAAGAGCACCGCAAGGTCGAGTAGTGGCAACGCGGGCCGGGCAAGCACGGCGAGTGCGGCGTCCTCGACCAACTCGATCGCCAGACCGTTTCCGTGTCGCGCGAGTGCCGGCGCGGCGAGCGAGATGGCGGTGCGCACCGCGTCACGCACCAACCACTGATGCCAGTTGCGTTCCTCGTGTGATAGCAGCGCGTCGCACAAGGCGCGAGACGTGTTGCGGCGCGCGCGATGCAACGGCTCGCGAGCCGTACACAGCGCCTCGCGCCACCGTGCCGTGGGCCAACGCTGCACGGTGTCGAGCAGCACCGCAACGTGCGCGGGAAGGGCCAGCGGGGGGCTGTCCGCAGAGTGGGTCATGGGTCAAATGCAATATGGGATCGGTACCCGTAAAGAATCCGCAAAAACCGATCTGCGATGACGGGTGAAAATGCCCGCTGTTCATCAGGGAGAGTGCCG
>JBEBIR010000145.1:0-7724 GCA_040080315.1 Gemmatimonas sp. | reverse complement strand
ATTCAAGCTGAGGAGTGGTCGATCAGTGATCGTCACGGCCTTCGCCCTTCACGGTCAGTGTGCCTGAGGAATCCGTGTACGCGGATGCCGCACCGTAGCGGTACACGAGTTCACCGCCGGAATGCCCCACGCGCCACCCGGCTACCAGCAGCACCACGGTTCCGACCGCGGCGACCGCGCGCGCTGAGGTTCCGATCCCGTCCGCACGCAGTCCGACGAGTGCGATGACGAGAGCGCCAACGGACAACGCGAGGAACGTCTCCGCGGCGACTTCGTGCGACTCGATGGGCGCCTCGGCAATCACCTTTTCCGCTTTCTCACCCGCTTCATCGCCAGTGGCGAGCGAGGCCCAGGCGCTGAGGGCCAGCATGGCGTGCATGGCCGCGGCGACAGCCCAGACTTTCCAAGGGATCGCGCCACGCCGAATCACCAGGATCGCCACGGCGACCGCGACCGGCAGCAGTACGACAAACGCCATCGGCAGATGCACAATGGCCGGATGGAGCGGGTTCGGAATGATGGACTGCAGCATGCGAGCCTCCAAGGATTCTGGATAGACGCCCGTGCCCAGCTGACAGGATGCCCGCGGGATCGGCGACATCAAGAGCATCGCCAACCCGCGTCGCCGCAGGTATCCGACAAGTGTCGCGCTTGTCACGGCGCGATGACTCTCCGACATTTGCCAAGGCGATTCTCTCTCAATCCCGGGCCGCATGAACGAATCCTCTCGTCCGCTGTTGCTCTCGCTGATAATCATTCTCAGTCTGGTCGTTCTGGGAGGTGCCATCGACCTCTGGTCGGATGGCCCAGATCAGTGGTGGACGCTCCATGCCGCCCTGGAGGTCTCACTCATCCTGTTGAGCACCGGATGCCTGGTGTTCTTCTGGCGTGCGTGGCGCGATTCATTTCGTGAAACGCAGATGATTCGCTCCGCCCTCACGCAGTCTGAACGCACCCTGGCCGAACGCCAGGCGGAACGTGATCAGTGGCGCGCCAGCGCCGAGCAGTCGCTGCGGGGGCTCGGGCAGGCCATCGATGCGCAGTTTACCTCGTGGTCACTGACGCCCACGGAGCGGGAGGTCGCCGTGCAGCTGCTGCGCGGCCTGGGACACAAACAAATCGCCGGAAAGACCGGCCGTAGCGAACGCACCGTCCGACAGCACGCCGTCGCCGTGTACGGAAAGGCGGGCCTCGCCGGACGCGCCGAGCTGGCGGCGTATTTTCTGCAGGATCTGTCGTTACCCGACTCGCCGCCATAGACAGGTGGGACGTCGTCTTCCTTTTCAGGCGCGCGCCAGTGCCCTGTTCACGATTGCCACGAAGGCCCGCAGTTCGATGGGCTTCTGCACAATGGTCGTGACCTGCGCGCGGACGCGCATCTCCACGGATGCGCCGTCCGCGAAACCGGTCACCATGATCGCCGGTACCGTCACACCGGCGGCGCGTGCACCGAGGAGCAGGTCAATCCCATTCATCTCGGGCATCGCGAAGTCGGTGACAATGCAGTCGCACGCGGCCGTTCCACTCACGAGGCCGTCGAGGGCCTCACGCGCAGAGGTGAAGAGCGTGACATCGCATCCGGCGCGCTGCAACGCCATCTGCAGCAGTCTCCCCACCGCCGCATCGTCATCGATCACCACCACGCGCCGCGCGTGCGATTCGACAGGTTCCACAGCGATCGATGGATGCACTGCGGGGTCCGTGCCGTCGGCGCGCGGTTCGATCTGCGGCAGGTAGATGGTCACGGTCGAGCCAACGCGTTCCACACTCTCCATCATCACGGTTCCACCGGCGGCGACGACAATACCATGTACCACGGAGAGGCCCAAGCCGGTACCCTCACCGACGGCCTTGGTGGTAAAGAACGGCTCAAACACCCGCGGCAACGCGTCCGCCGCGATGCCGACACCGTCGTCCGACACCCGCACACGCACGTATTGACCGGTGAGGAGGCCATACTTGGCCGACGAGTGCTCATCGAGAAATTCCGCGTGGAGGTCGAGCACCACCTCGCCCTCCCGCCCGCGCACGGCGTCGATACTGTTGGCGCAGAGATTGAGCAACACGCGCTGCAGCTGCACTGCGTCACCAAGCACGGAATGCGGCGTTCCAGAATCGGCGAGGCGCAGCCGCACACCGGGCGGCAACGTGGGTTGCAGCAATCGCACCGTTTCATGCGCCAGTTGTGTGAGATCCACGGCGCACCGTCGCGGTTCGTCTGGCCGACTGAACGCGAGAATCTCCCGCACGATTTCCTTGGCGCGGCGCGCGGCCTCAATGACCTGCGCAATATGCGCGTGTGCGGAAGAACCATCCGCGACCTCATCCGACGCCAACTGGGCATAGCCAAGCATGGCCGCGACGAGGTTGTTGAAATCGTGCGCGATACCCCCGGCCAGCGTGCCCAACGCATTCATCTTGGAGTCGTGCTGCAGTCTGGCTTGGAGTGCTCGTTGCTCCGTGACGTCGGACAGCCCGCCGGCCAACGAGATCGGCATCCCGGCCGCATTGCGCACCGCGCGCCCGCGCACGCGGAACCAGCGCAACCCGAGCGTCGGCGTCTGCAGTGGCATTTCCAGATCCAATGGGGCTCCGTCTTCAATGTGTCGACGCACCGCGCCCTTGAGCAGCTCCAGGTCGGCATCGGGTATCACCGTCGACACCCAGTCGGTTGAGACGGCCGATACTTCCTGCGGACGTCCCAACAACTCCAGCAGTCTCGGCGACACGTCGGTGACGCGCGTCAACATGTCGAAATGCCAGATGCCGTCGCTGGTGCCCTGCACCGCCAACGCGTAGCGCTCCTCGCTCTGCCGCACCCGCTCCGACAGCGTCCACTGCTCGGTGACGTCCTGCGCCGTGCCAACGAGGCGCACGATGCCGCCGTTCTCGTCACGCAACGCACCGCCGTGGCTGCGTATGCGGCGGCGCTCCCCATTTCGCAACCGCACAAAATGCTCCAGATAGTAGCTCGAGCCGTCGGCCAGCGACTGACGGACCGCTGCCGTCAGCGATGGACGATCCTCGGGAGCCAGACGTTCGAGATACTCATCCGTCGTCGGTCCACTGCGTCCGTTCGCGTCGATATCGAAGATCCGAAACAGTTCATCCGTCCACACGACGTCGTTGGTCGAGGGTTCCCACGACCAACTGCCGATGCCGGCAATGCGCTGGGCCTGCGCCAATCGCCATTGCGATTCGCGCAACGCGTCCATCTGGCGCGTCGCCTCCGTGACATCATGCGCCACACCAATCATCCGCACGGCGCGTCCGGTGTCGTTGCGCAGGATGCGGGCGCGCGACTGAATCAAACGCCATTCCTCTGACCCCGTCGGCCGGACTCGCGCGTTCCATGAGACGCGACCATTCGTCTCCGGTTGGCTCCACGGCCGGAGCGCCCCCTCACGATCGTCAGGGTGCATCATGGCGATGACTTCATGCGCAGCGATCGGCCCATCCGGCAGGTTCAGTACCGCGCGAAACCGCAACGAACCATACAGGATGCCCGTGCCCAGATCACAGTCGAAGACGCCGGCGTCGGCCGCGTCGAGCGCCAATTCGGCGCGCTCCTCGCTGAGCCGCAACGCTTCGCGAAGCGTCGCCTCGATCGCCGACGGCGCGCTCGTCGGCATCAGCGCGACACGGGTTCGGTCCGGCCCAGAACCGCGAAGTCTTTCCCGCCTTCGCCATCGGCGATCAGCACATCCATACGACTGGCGAGCGCGCGCAGCAGCGGGATCGGCTGCGCGTGCGACGTTTCGATCATCAGGCGGACATCCTTGCGAGCAACCTCAAGCGCGAAATTCGCGTCGAAGGCGTTGTCGCGCATCATGGGTCCGCGATACGCGATGGTGCCTGCGGGATTCGTTTTCGCGAGCATCTCCAGCGCGCCGCTTCGTGACACGCCCGCCGCATCCACCAGATGCATGATGTCCGCAACGACGCCCACCACACTCAACACCATGGCGTTTCCGACCAACTTGTACACGGCGGCCAAGTCGGCGCGCTCGCCCACGTGCCACAACTCACCGGTCATCGCCGACAGCTCGTCGCGGACACGCGCCACGCGCTCGCTGGGCCCGGCCACGAGCATCATGCCTTTCGCGCTCCGCGCGGCCGGCGGTCCCATCATGACGGGCGCATGCAGGTACTCGATGCCCGCCGCGTCGAGCGCAGCGGCGCGCGCGGCCGTTCGCGCGGGCTGCGTCGTGCTATGGTCAATGATCACGACGCGCGCGGACAGTCCCGGACGCAACGCGGCAATCGCCGCTTCGACGGCGTCGTCGTCCAGCAGCACCAGGTGCACGCGATCGGCACCACGCACGGCAGCGTCCGGGGTATCGGCAATACGGGCGCCGAACGCCGCCAGCGGCTCAGCCTTCTCGCGCGTGCGATTCCACACCGTAACGGCTGAACCGCGGGACAGCAGGCCTTCCGCGAAAGCGCTGCCGAGAAGGCCGGTACCGAGCACTGCGACGTGGCGCATAGGGGAGACGGGAGACGGGAGACGCGGGGAACGGCTAGCGCGACGCGCTTAGCGGCGGAACGGCAGTAGCGGGCCGACGATGCGTGGTGGCCTGTTCAAAATCGAACGCCAACGCGATCAGTCGTCCCTCACTCCACGGTCGACCGAAGAACGTGATGCCCGCGGGAAGTTGTTGTTCGCGCGTGTAGCCCATCGGCACGGTGATGGCCGGGAATCCCGTACTCGGCGAGAACAACTGACTGTTGTCACCATGCGGCGTGTTGAGATCGCCAGTGAGGCGCGGTGGATTGCTCCACGTCGGATAGACCAATGCATCGAGTCTGAGCGAGTCCATCAGCTGCAGGACCGCCACCCGCAGAGCCGCTCGCACGCGTTCCCGGCTCTGACAACCCACACTTTGCTCAGGCGAGTCGGTCACCACCGACGCATCGCGCAGGCGTTGTTCCGCCGTGGGATGGAATCGTCGACTGCGCAGGATCTCCTCAAGCGTCTTCACGGGTGCGTTGGGGGCGCGAGCCGCGAAGTATCGTTCGAGGTCGGCGCGAAAACGATTGCAGCCGCCTTGCTGACGACGCTGGATGACGTCCAGTGAATCCACACGCGCGGTGTCGACAATCGTTGCGCCCGCGGCGCGCAGGGACACCACCGCACGATCGAACACACGCCGCACTTCCGGGTCGAGCGTAGCGCGTTCGTACGCCTGTCGCAGCACGCCAATGCGCGCGCCGGCCAGCGAACCGCGACGCAAGAATACGCGATAGTCCGGCTCGCGCTTCGCATCGGCTGGCGCCGTAACCGTGTCCGCCGGATCGCTGCCCACGACAACATTGAATACCGCGACGGCGTCGGCCATCGTGCGCGCCATAGGTCCCGCAATATCGGCCACCGCATTCAGTGGAATCACACCGGCGCGCGACGTCAGCCCCATCGTCGAACGAATTCCCACCAGCGCCTGATGGGCCGACGGTCCGCGAATCGAATTGCCCGTGTCCGAACCGAGTCCCACTTCGCCAAAGTTGGCGGCCACCGCAGCCGCTGTGCCGCCGCTCGATCCGGCCGTGACCCGATCGAGCGCATACGGATTTCTCGTGTAACCGGGCAGTATCGAACTCACCGTTTCATATGGTGTGAACGCCCACTCGGCAAGGTTCGACTTGGCCAGCACAATCGCACCCGCGTCACGAATCTTGCGCACCATCGTCGCGTCCTGCGGCGGTCGCCAGCCTTCGAGCGCCAGGGAACCCGCCGTGGTTTGCAGGTCGCTCGTCTCGAAGTTGTCCTTCACGATCATGGGAATGCAGTGCAGCGACCCGACCGGGCCCGTCTTCGCGTAGCGCGCGTCCAGCGAGTCTGCCGTGGACAGCGCGGCGGGATTGACGAGAATCAACGCGTTGATCGCCGGCCCACGCTTGTCATACGCGGCAATGCGATCGAGATACTGCTGCACCAGCGCACGGCAGGTGAGAGTGCGCGCACGGAACGCCGCGTGGATGTTCGCGATCGTGGTCTCCTCCACGCGGAACCGCGCGCGGGTCCGTGACGGCTGCGCGAAGGCGGGCGCGGCAATCAGCAGGGTCAACACCGTGAATGCGATAGGCCGCCGAGCGGTTCGAGCGAGATGTCTAGGCATGCTCAGGTCTGGATCAGTGTCGACTACGGCGTCGCGCTCCACACGTTGTCCTTCACCTCGCGATCTGGGAACCGTCCGTTCGGATCGAGAGTGATCTTGTCGATCTTCCGTCCACCGAAGACGAGATCGGCAACGAACGTCTTCTTGCCCGTAAACCACACATCCACCGGCCACGTCAGCAGGGCCGTCACGCTGTCGATCATCACGGCGTTCCTCATCGGGCGAATGGCCGGTCCCTTGGCCGCGAACTTCACTTCCAGGACAACCGGTGAGGGCATTTGTCCGTCTTGCGCCACGGTGACGGTTGTGCGCATCCCCGCCGCCTTGACGTCGGCGATTCGCCCATCGACGCTTTCCGTGGTGAACAGCCAGTAGTTCCAGAACCACCCCAGATCACGACCCAGCGCCTTGTTCATGAAGAACATGTAGTCCCACGGCGAGGGATGTTTGAACAGCCATGCGTTCGCCCACTCGCGATGCGCGCGCTGTACCGCGGTGTCGCCAACAATACCGCCCAGCATTGACAACATCAGCGGCGTCTTGGAATACGTGGTGAATCCGTAGTAGGCCGGTCCCGCGTAATTCGCGTTCCACATCATCGGCGGCTCGGCTTCGTTGCCACTCGTGCGCCCGTACTTCTGTCCCTCGCCGTTGAGCACCGGTGCGCGTTTCGCCGCATCGGCGTCGGACAGGATGTTCATGTATTGGTTGAACCCTTCATCCATCCAGCCGTACCACGTTTCGTTATTGCTCACCACCATTGGCCACCACTGGTGACCGGTTTCGTGATCGGCCGCGCCCTGGTTGGAGTTGATCACCATGGGATACTCCATACCTGCGCTCGGTCCATCCTGCAGCGTGAGTTGGGGAAACTGATACGGGAACCACAGCGCCGAGTAGAACTCGAGCGCGTGTCGCGACAGTTCACCGGCGCGCGCAAAGTTCGCGGCGCGCCCGGGCAGGAAGTACATATGCACGGGCACCACACCCTTGCCCGGTATGGTCGCGCGGGTGGTTTGCCACACGTACTTCTTCGCCGTCGCCCAGGCGAAGTCGTTCACGGTGTCGGCGTGAAACCGCCAGATCAGACGTCCATTCGGTCCGCCCATCGCTGTCGCCTGACCGGGTCCCGATTCATCAGGTCCCACGATGGTCGTGTTGGCGTTGCTGCCGAGCGCCTGCGCAAGGCGCTGGCGCGCCTGTGCGGTGAGGACCTCGCCAGGATTCTGGAGCACGCCGGTGCCGCTCACAATCCAACCAGCGGGTACGTCGATACTCACGTCGTACGTGCCGAAGTTGTTGTAGAACTCCGACGGGCCGAGATACAACTCGCTATCCCAGCCGCGCAGATCGTCGTACACGGCCACACGCGGAAACCACTGCGTCGGTTGGAACAGCGTGTCGGCCCACCGCTGCACCATGCGATGACCGGAGCCCGGACCACCGGGCAACTTGTGGGACCAGTCAATCTCCATCACGGCCGTCGCGTGCGGCGCAATCGGTGCGGGAAGGCGCACACGCGCCACGGTCGACTTTGGGTTCAGCAGCGCGGGCGTTGTGGCCGCCGGCGCATTCGCCGCGTGGGCGGCCGCGGCGACAGCCGCGGCC
>JBEBIR010000888.1:0-1642 GCA_040080315.1 Gemmatimonas sp. | reverse complement strand
GGTGCTGGTCGCGCTGCAGGCCGCCGATCAGATGGCGAAGGAGGGCATTCAGTGCGACGTCGTCGACCTGCGCACGATTCGACCCATGGACGTCGACACGATTGCCGCGTCCGTGCGCAAAACGAACCGTGCCGTAGTCGTCGAGGAAGGCTGGGAGATGTGCGGCGTCGGTGCGCAGGTGGTCGACTACGTGCAACGCTATTGCTTCGATCATCTCGACGCGCCGGTGCTCCGTGTGCACCAGGTCGATGCCCCCATGCCGTATGCGAAAGGTCTCGAGAAGGCCGCGAAGCCCGACGTCCCGAAGACGATCGCGGCTATCAAGCAAGTTCTGTACATCGACTGAGCGGACCATGGCGACGAAAGTGATGATGGAGGCGCTCTCTCCGACGATGGAAGAGGGGGTGCTCGTGAAGTGGCTCAAGCAGGTCGGTGACCCGGTGAAGAGCGGCGACACGCTGGCCGAAGTGGAGACCGACAAGGCCATCATGGAACTCGTCGCGCGCGGCGACGGCGTGTTGCGTGCGCGTTTGGTCGAGGAAGGCACCACCAGTCCGATCGGCGCCGTGATCGGCGTGATCGGAACGGCCGAAGAAGACATCACGGCGCTGGCGGGAAGTGCGGGTGCTGTCACGGCCACTCCCGCTGCGGGTGCATCACCCGCGGCTGCAGCACCGATCGCTGCAGCACCGATCGTCGTGGCCGCACCGACAGCCGCCGCCGAGGTACCAGCCGCCGAAGTCGCCGCGGCCAGCGGTGACGTCCCGCGGTCCTCACCACTCGCGCGGCGTCTCGCGGCTGAGCGCGGAATATCACTCCAGAAAATCCAGGGCACGGGCCCCAACGGTCGCGTGATTCGGCGAGATATCGACGCGGCCGCATCAACGTCGGCGGCGTCCGCCGTCCAACCAACGATCACCGCCGTGACGGCCGCGGCGTCCCCAAAGTCCGTCCCGACGTCTGTCGCCAGCCCCGCCATGCGCATCGACGGCGAGTTCAAGGACGTCCCGCTCACGCAAATCCGAAAGACCATCGCGCGTCGACTCGGCGAATCGATCGGACCCATCCCGACGTTCTACCTGACGTCGGAAATCGACATGACGCGCGTGGGTCAGTTGCGCGAACAAATGGTCGCCGCGGGCGAGCAGTTCAAAGTGTCGGTCAACGACATCGTCATCAAAGCGGTCGCGATCGCGCTCACGCGTCACCCCGAGTGCAATGCGCACTGGCTGGGGGATTCGATTCGTTATTTCTCCGCCGCGCACATCGGCATGGCCGTGGCAACCGATGATGGGCTCATCGTTCCCGTCATTCGCGACGCGCAGTCCAAAGGACTTGGACAGATCGGCAAGGACGCGCGTGAACTCGCCAAGAAGGCCCGCGAGCGCAAGCTGACGCCCGCGGAGTATTCCGGCGGCACATTTTCCGTGTCCAACCTCGGCATGTTCGGCATCGATCAGTTCACGGCGATCATCAACCCGCCCGAGGCCGCGATTCTGGCCGTGGGCGCCACGGAAACCAAACCGGTGTGGGAGAACGGCGCCTTCGTGGCGAGACAGCGCATGCGCGTCACGCTCAGCTGCGACCATCGCGTCATCGATGGCGCCATCGGCGCGAGGTTTCTGCAGACGCTGCGGCAGCT
>JBEBIR010000887.1:0-1643 GCA_040080315.1 Gemmatimonas sp. | reverse complement strand
GATGAAGGACCCGGTCAAGGACAAGCTGAAGCGCTTCGAGCTCTTCACGCGCTTCGGCGAACGAACCTTCTTTGCCACCCTCGGCGAAGCGGTGAGCGTTTACCTTGCGACCTATCCCGTTGAGTGGGTCGACTGGGAGAATCGCTCATCCTAAGGCCTGTTACCTGCTTGCGCGGTCCCTCGCGCTCGGGACCGTCTTCCCCGAGAGCCGTACGACGCCTCTACTGACACGTCGCGTCGCTGTTGCTCGACACGCGCAACTACCTCGGCGTCCTGCTGGAGCGCTCGCCCACCTCGACTGCACCAGAACGGGTCGCCGGCGTGCCCCGTGCCGAGAGTGTTCAGAAGTGACCAGACATCGCCACACCTGTTCGATATCGTGCGATCAGTTGAGGCAATTCGGTTCCGGTAGACGGAGGGTCATCATGACAGCGCGTCATCGGTTCATCGCATGCGCATTCGCACTGAGCGTCTTCGCGACGGTACCAGGGTGTAGCACCGCGGTCACTCTTCGCTCCGGTATCGGCGGGGAGCGCGGCGTCGAGAGTCAGCGGCGTGCCTACGCACGGGGCTACGAGGTGGGCCTGGACAAGGGCCGCAGCGATGGGCGCAACGGGCGTCGTCTCGACTACGAACGACACAAGGAGTTCCGCGACGGGACCAAGGGCTACAACAACCGCGACGGCGATCGAGGCGACTATCGCAATGCGTTTCGAGACGGCTTTGCGAAGGGCTACCGCGAAGCCTATGAGGCCAACATGCGCGGCCGCGACCGCGACGACGACCGGGGACGGGCGAGACGTCGATAACCGACGCCTACGTCGGTCGAGGCCGGCAATGCGGCAGCGGGACACTGTGCCGTATGAGACAGATCCGAGGCCGCCCAAAGGAGGACGCTAGGGACAGTTCTGGCGCGGACCATGGGCGGCGCACACGTGAAGAGGAGTTCACCATGCTGTACACCATTGCCGTCATCCTGTTGGTGCTGTGGCTGCTCGGTCTCGTGACCGGTTACACCATCGGCGCCTTCATCCACGTGTTGCTCGTGATCGCGGTCGTGTTGTTCCTGGTCGGCCTGGTCAGTGGCCGCCGCGTGGTCTGAAGGCTGGGAGGTTGGTCATGAAATCCACATCAATGATCGGCGTCGTCCTGATCGTGCTGGGAGTGGCGGCCTTGGCCTACCAGGGGATCAACTACACCACGCGCGAGACCGTCATCGACATCGGACCCGTGCACGCGACCGCTGAACGGCACCGCACGCTGCCCCTGCCACCGGTGCTGGGAGCGGTTGCGGTGGTCGGCGGCATCGTGCTGCTCGTGGCCGGTGCGCGCGTACGCGCATAGCGGGAAGACGCCAGGGAAGCTGCCGGGCGAGTCACCAACAACCCGAGCCTGACGGGCCACGCGGTTGCCGACGAGGAGTCTCGGAGGAATACTGCGCGATGGAGTTCGCCTCGCGGCATCCTGGTGCCGAAGCCGTCCGAATCCGTCTGTGACCGGAATCGAATGGACGTGTGTCATAATCATCCGTCCGCCGCTCGCAAGTCGCTGATTCTAAAGACGGAGAGATGTCCGAGTGGTTGAAGGAGCACGCTTGGAAAGCGTGTGTAGGGGAAACTCTACCGCGGGTTCGAATCCCGCTC
>JBEBIR010000144.1:0-7750 GCA_040080315.1 Gemmatimonas sp. | reverse complement strand
CGAACTGAATGTGGCGGCGGCATCACTGGCACGCCGCGTCGCGGACGAGTTTGAAGTCATCGACCCATTGCGTCCGCGATTCGTCGCCGGCGTGTTGGGTCCCACGAACCGGACCGCCTCCTTGTCGCCCGAAGTGGAGAATCCGGGTGCCCGCGGCGTCACGTTTGATCAACTCGTGTCGGCGTACACCACGTCGATCCACGGTCTGATGGACGGCGGTGCGGATATCCTGCTCGTGGAAACGATTTTCGACACGCTCAACGCAAAGGCGGCGCTCTTCGCCATCGAACAGTACTTCGAGGCGCAACAGATTCGCGTGCCCGTGATGATTTCGGGAACGATCACCGACGCCAGCGGTCGCACCCTCTCCGGACAAACCGCTGAGGCGTTCTGGACGTCGATGTCGCACGTGCAACCCCTCTCCATCGGCTTGAACTGCGCGCTGGGGGCGGCGCAGCTTCGGGCCTACGTTCAGGAACTGTCGCGCATCGCGGACACGCACGTGAGTGCGCATCCAAATGCCGGCCTCCCCAATGCGTTCGGCGAGTACGACGAGTCGCCGGAAACCATGGCCGCCCATCTGCGCGAGTGGGCGGCCAGTGGCCTGCTCAACATTGTTGGCGGCTGCTGCGGTACCACTCCCGAGCACATTCGCGCGATTGCGGAAGCCGTGAACGGTGTGGCGCCGCGTGCACTCCCGATGATCGAGCGGCATCTCCGCCTCTCGGGCCTGGAACCGATGACCATCGGCCCTGACACGAACTTCGTCAACGTCGGCGAACGAACGAATGTCACCGGATCGGCCCGGTTCGCCAAACTCATTCTCGAGGGCAACTACGCTGACGGGTTGCTGGTGGCGCGCCAACAGGTGGAAAGCGGCGCCCAGATCATTGACGTGAACATGGACGAGGGATTGCTGGATTCGAAGCACGCCATGGTCACCTTTCTCAATCTGATCGCGTCCGAGCCCGATATTGCGCGCGTACCGATCATGGTGGACTCCAGCAAATGGGAGGTCATTGAGGCGGGGCTCAAGTGTCTGCAGGGGAAGGGAGTGGTGAACTCCATTTCCCTCAAGGAAGGTGAGGCAGAGTTCTTGCGACAGGCGCACCTCGTGCGTCGATACGGCGCGGCGGTGATTGTGATGGCGTTCGACGAGCAGGGGCAGGCCGACAGTGCCGAGCGCAAGGTCGCCATCTGCACACGCGCGTATCACTTGCTCACCACGCACGTGGGATTCCCGCCGCATGACATCATTTTCGATCCGAACATTTTCGCGATTGGGACAGGCATCGAGGAACACGCCGAGTATGCGATCGCATACTTCGACGCCACGCGCGAGATCAAGCGCACGCTGCCCGATGTCAAAGTCTCTGGTGGCGTGAGCAACATGTCGTTCTCGTTTCGCGGCAACCATGCGCTGCGCGAAGCGATGCACGCGGTGTTCCTGTACCACGCCATCAAGGCCGGCATGGATATGGGCATCGTGAACGCCGGTCAGCTCCTGCCGTATGAGGATATCCCCGTCGAGCTGCGCGAGCGGGTGGAAGACGTCGTGCTGTCACGACGCGCCGATGCAACGGAGCGGCTGCTGGAGGTTGCCGACTCCGCCAAGGGACGCGCGGCCAAGGCCGCCACCGATCTGGGTTGGAGAGACGGGTCGGTGGAGGACCGACTGTCGCACGCGCTGGTGCACGGCATCGACACCTGGGTGGTGGGAGATGCCGAAGAAGCCCGCCAGGCGGCGACGCATCCGATCGACGTGATCGAGGGGCCGCTCATGCGCGGCATGAATGTCGTGGGCGACCTGTTTGGCAGCGGGAAACTGTTTCTGCCGCAGGTCGTGAAGAGTGCGCGGGTCATGAAGAAGGCTGTTGCCCATCTCATCCCGTACATTGAAGCGCTCAAGACGGCGACCTCCAAGAGCGCTGGTCGAGTACTCATGGCCACCGTCAAGGGCGACGTGCACGACATTGGCAAGAACATCGTTGGCGTCGTGCTGCAGTGCAACGGCTACGAAGTGGTGGACATGGGGGTGATGGTGTCGTGCGCGCGCATCCTCGAGAAAGCGCGCGAGACGGACGCCGATGTGATCGGCTTGTCGGGGCTCATCACGCCGTCGTTGGAGGAGATGAGTTTTGTGGCCAGCGAGATGCAGCGGCAAGGATTCACCATTCCACTGCTCATTGGCGGCGCAACCACGAGTAAGGCCCATACGGCGCTCAAGATCGAGCCGCACTATTCCGGACCGGTCGTGCATGTGCTGGATGCGTCGCGTGCCGTGGGCGTGACCAGTGCGCTGCTGAGCGACGAGAAGAAGCCGGCGTTTGTGGCCGGCGTGCGCCGCGAGTACGAGGAAATTCGCGTGGCCCGCGCGGCCCGCGGTGCCAAGGAACGGCTTATAACCGTGGAGGAGGCGCGCACCAACCGCGTGCCGATCGACCTGAGTACTGCCGTGCCGGTGCCGCTGTTTACGGGTCCGATGACGCTGGAGTCGTATCCGCTTGCCGAACTGGCGGAGCGGATCGACTGGACACCGTTCTTTCAGACATGGGAACTCTCGGGCCACTATCCGGCAATCCTCAATGATCCCGTGGTCGGCGAAACGGCTCGATCACTGTACGCCGACGCACAGGAACTCCTGGCACGCATTGTTCGCGATGAGCGACTGGAGGCGCGCGCGGCATTCGGGTTCTGGCCAGCCAATGCGGTCGATGAGACGGTAGAGATCTATGTCGACGCGGCGCGATCGACGGTTCTTGCTCGCATCGAAATGCCGCGACAACGCATGGAAAAGCGCGGCACCGGTCGGCCGAATTTCTGTCTGGCGGACTTCGTCGCGCCCAAAGACAGTGGCATCGTGGACTACATAGGTGCTTTCGCCGTGACCGCTGGCCACGGGCTGGAATCGTTGGTGGCAGAATTCGAATCCGACCATGATGACTACGGATCGATCATGGCGAAATCACTGGCCGATCGATTGGCCGAGGCGTTTGCCGAACGACTGCATGAACGGGTACGTCGGGAGTTTTGGGGATATGCACCGAATGAAGACCTGGAGAACGCCGACCTGATTCGGGAGCGATATCAAGGCATTCGGCCGGCGCCGGGGTATCCCGCTTGCCCGGATCACACGGCGAAGGTGCCGTTGTTCGCGCTGACCGAGGCCGTTGAGCGGGCAGGGATGCGACTGACCGAGAGCTGCGCGATGATTCCGGGCGCGAGCGTCAGTGGATGGTATTTCTGGCGGCCCGAGAGCCGATATTTTGGAATGGGCAGCAGTCAGTGAGCACACGAGTGCGGATCGCCAACATCTTCGCCTGGAATCTCGGTGCTGGACTCAGCCGACACCTGACGATCGTGTCTGAGATCCTCATCGCCTCCGGGTTTCAGGTGCGCGCACAGACTATTCCTCGTCGGGGGCGAGGCGACCGGCTCTGGTTGAAAGCGCGATCGCTGCCCTTCTACCCTGGCCGGGTGCACCTGAACGTCTTCGTGCAGCAGATCGTTCCCTCGTGGCTGCCGAACGCGCGCGTCAATGTCTTGATCCCGATGCAGGAGTGGTTCGCGGAAGACGAGGTGCGCCTGCTGTCGGGAATCGACCGGATTGTCTGCAACAGCGAACATGGGCGGCAGGTGTTTGCGCCCCTTCATCCGTCCGTCATCAATGTCGGTTTTACCTCGGCAGATCGTCATGATGCGTCGTTCACGGGCGAGCGAACCCGGATACTGCATATCGCCGGCCGAGCGCGTTTCAAGGGCACCGAGCAGCTGGTACGCCTCTGGCAACGACATCCTGACTGGCCCACACTGACCGTTACGCACGACGAGGCGGTGCTGCCCACGATTGCCGTCGCGAACATCGACCAGCGGCGCGGCTACCTCAGCGACGAACAGTTGCGCGGGCTGCAGAATGAATCGTGGTTGCATCTTCAGCCGTCGGAGACCGAGGGATACGGACACTGTCATGGGGAGGGGCTCAGCACGGGCGCCCTCGTGCTCACGACCGATGCACCGCCCATGAACGAGCTGATCACCCCGGAGCGCGGCGTGCTGGTGGAAGCGACGGGACAGCGCATTCCGCACCACCTGGGGTGGCGCTTCCCCGTGTCCGAACCCGCCCTTGAGGACACCATCGCGGAGATTCTCCGCCGAGGGTCGGCGACCTATCAAACGGTGATGGAAGCTGGCCGACGATGGTACCTCGGGAACGATGCGCGGGTACGAAGGGAGCTGGCCGAGGTTTTTCGGGCGCTTTGAGGCCAGATTGAATGTGCCTGTGCTGTGACAGTCCTGTCCTATTCGTCGTCCTTCCCGTGCCTGCCATCGCCCCCCATTACCGTTCGAAATGACCAGCAGTAGCCAAGCACACGCCGCCGGGACCTCGTCGACTGCGGTAACCACATTCTCCGACGTCATATTGTGGATTCGAAAGGATCCAATGTGGCTGGCGGCCACTGCATTGGCGTTCGTGGTGTTGTTCGCCGAGCCCATGCGATTGCTGGCCGATGCCTGGTGGAACGATCCGAACTCGGGACACGGACTCCTGCTGGCGCCTGTCGCCATTTGGTTGGCCTTTCGCGCGGGGGGGGCTCCACATGCTCGCCCCCAACCGGTGGCCGGAGCCGTCGTCATCGTGCTGGCCGTCTTGTTTCGCTATGCGGCGCAATTGGCATCAGAGTTGTTTGTCATGCGAGGCTCGATGCTGGTGGCGCTTGGCGGCCTGGTGCTCTGGTACGGCGGATGGCCGCAGGTGCGGCGCTGGTGGCTGTCGTTCACCATCCTGGCGCTGTCGGTGCCGATTCCCGAAGTGATCCTGAACACGGTGGCATTGCCACTGCAGTTCACGGCGTCCCGCATCGGCGCGGCATTGCTTGAATGGCGTCAGATTCCCGTGCTGCTCACCGGTAACGTCATTCGCATTCCGGGACAGGAGCTCTTTGTGGCAGAGGCCTGCAGTGGACTGCGGTCCCTCACCGCGCTGACCTCGCTGGGTGTCCTGCTCGGTGCGCTGCAACTCAATCGGTGGTGGCTGCGCGTGCTGCTGGTGGCGTTGACCATCCCGATCGCCATTCTGATCAACGGTGTGCGCGTCTTTCTTACCGGCTTTCTGGTTTATTACGTGAGTCCGGAAATGGGGCAGGGCTTCATGCACACCAGCGAGGGGATGCTCATGTTCGTGGTGGCGTTCGTGGCCATGGGCCTCATCGCCTTTGTGCTTGGCCTGTTCGAGTCGGCACTGACGCGTCGCGAACAGGCGGGTGTCTGATGTGGACACGGGCCGTGCCAACCCTCCTGCTTGTCGCTGGGATCGCCCTGACATTCGGTGTGCGGAAGCAGCACGAGATGAGTCCGCGTGCCGCCATGAACACGATTCCAGTGTCTTTCGCGGAATATTCCAGCCGTGACACCGTTGTCTCGGAGGAGGAACAGAAAGTCGCCGGGATGACGGACTACGTCATGCGTTCATTCTGGAAGGACTCGATGGTGGCGTTCACGATTTATGTCGGGTACTACGACCGTCAGGTGCAGGGCAAGTCCATTCACTCGCCCAAGAACTGCCTGCCCGGCGCTGGGTGGCAAATCATGCAGACGGATCGCGTCCCGCTGGCGGGTACAAACGCCTCAGGCAACCGGGTGCTGCTGGCCAACGGGCGCGCGCGGGCGTTGGTGTACTACTGGTATCAGGGACGCGGCCGAATCGAGCCCAGTGAGTACCGGGTGAAGTGGGATCTGCTGCGCGATGCGGCGGTGTATGGGCGCACTGAGGAGTCGCTGGTGCGTATCGTGGTGCCGCTCGACATGAGCAACAATGGCGCGATGCCGACGGCGGCCACCCTCGCGCGCGCCGAGTTGCTGGTGTCATCGGTCATACGGCCTCTCATCCCCGCCGTCTATCAGGCGATGCCCCAGTTCCCTGGGGCCTGAGCACATGCTGTCGCGCCTCCGCGGTCGCTCCCGGCCGGAGCTACTCACGCGCGCTCGCCAGCAAGTCCTTGCGATCGGCGAACGCTATGGCATTGCCGGCGTGGCCGGACGGGTACCCGAGTTTCGCTCGGACCTGCCCGCGTCGTCTGACCACTGGACGGTGTCTCGCTTCGCCCCTCCGCGTCTGCCACTCGGCGCAGAGTCCGTCGACGCCGTCGGTGCCGCCATTCGTGACGCTTGGCCTGAGGTGGCGGCCGGATACGTCGCGAACGCTACTCGGATCGACCGCGGCGAGCTTTCGCTGATGGGCCACGCCGGGTTGCAGCTCGGCTCGCCTCCAGACTGGCACGAAGAGCCGATCGCGCGCGTGCGAAGTCCGCGCGCTCACTGGAGCACGATCCCGTATCTCGAGCGTCACGTGGTGGGAGACCACAAGGTGCTCTGGGAGTTCAACCGGCATCAGTACTTCGTCTCGTTGGCGCAGGCGTGGGCGGTCAGCGGAGACGCGCAATGCGTGCGCCTGTTCATGGCACACATGAACTCATGGATCGCGGCCAATCCACCGCACCTCGGTGTGAATTGGGCGAGCAGTCTCGAGGTGGCGTATCGCGCCATCTCCTGGTGCTGGGCGCTGCGCATGTTTCGCCATGCGGACGGCATCGATGCCGCCTTCATGCAGCGCGTGTATGCTTCGCTCGATGCGCACGGCCGTCATATCGAACGCTACCTCTCGACGTATTTCAGCCCGAACACGCACCTCACCGGCGAAGCCCTGGGGTTGCTCTATCTCGGTGCCACGTTTCCCGAACTGGCTCGCAGCGAGACGTGGCGCACCTGCGGTTCGCGCATCCTGGATGAACAGGCGCGGCGTCAGGTCTACTCTGATGGAGTGTACTTCGAGCAGGCGACGCAGTACCACCGATACACCACCGAGATCTACCTGCACTACCTGTTGCTCGCCGAGGCGTCTGGTGACGCCGCGTCCCCGGTCGTGCGGCCAGTGTTGCATCGTCTCTTTGACGTGCTGCTCGCACTGACCCGTGCTGATGGCACGATGCCGTTGATCGGCGATGACGATGGAGGACGCTTGGTGCAGCTTGACGATCGTCGGCCGGACCAGTTGCGCGGCTTGCTGGCCGTCGGCGCCGTGGTTCTCGACCGATCCGATCTCGCGCGCGCCGGCGGAGACCCTGACTATCTGGCGTGGATGCTTGGCGCTGACGCCATCGATCGATGGCTTGAGCTGCGCAGTATGAGTAGCGCGACGCCGCTCCGGTGCGCTTTCCCGGTGGGCGGACTCTTTGTCATGCGCGAGGATGAGCCGGACTCTCCGGATCATGTGGTCATTGATGCCGGCCCACACGGAGCGCTCAGCTGCGGACATTCACACGCTGACGCCCTGAGTGTGGTCGTGTCCTGTGGCGGTGGACCGCTGTTCGTGGACGCCGGCACGTATACGTATGTGGGGGCCGAGCGCAATCAGTTTCGCGGCGCGTCCGTTCACAACCTGTTTACCGTCGATGGGCGCGCTCCCAGTCAACCGGCATCGCCGTTTCGCTGGGAAACTCGGAGTGATGGCCGCATGACGGAGTGGCATCGGACGCCGGATTTCTCATGGATTCGCGGAATTGAGAGCGCGTATCAGGATGCGGTGCCGTCGTTGCGCCACGAGCGCTGCGTCTTCCGTCCTCGCGGCGGCGTCATCGTGATACGCGATGCGATCGTCGGTGGTGCTTCGACGTCGGCACGGCTCCGCTGGCAGTGTGCCGCGGACGTCGAGCCCGCGCTGCGATCACGCACGGGCACGGCGACCGTGATCGAT
>JBEBIR010000886.1:0-1650 GCA_040080315.1 Gemmatimonas sp. | reverse complement strand
GCGGTACGCAGTCGGGGGCTGTCGATACTTAACGTAAGCGGCATTCTACGCTGAGTAAGGCGAGGCGGCGAGATTCCAATTGGACAAGCGATGTTGCACGCGTGACTTGCGCGATTGGAAATCGTGGCGCAGCGTTCTGGCTAAGCAGCGGGACTTGCCTCATAGAGCCTGCCCTCCCAGCAATCCCCGGCAGGCGAACCAGGCGTTAGCAAGACTTGCGTTGGCATAGCGAACGTCCGCGCGGCAGTGCGCGATCGACCCACTCTACGAGAATCACATGGACCCTATCTACCACTTGAATCGTCGAACGGCGCCGCCCCGTCGTCTGACGGCTCAACGAGCGGTGCTGATCGCCGTGGTCGCGTGTTCGACGGCTGCCTGCTCCGACCAAGTGAGTGTGCTCGATCCAATGGGGCTGATTCCTCGACGGGACGCAGGTCCGCCAAGCGGTCTGGTCCTTGCCACGATGCTCTCTCAGGCTCAAGACTACCAAGCGCATGGCGAACCGTGCGCGACATATGGGGCAAGAATGGAATCGGCGATAGGCAATTCGGCTGTCGACATGACACCGTATGCTTTTTCGTCGCCAGGCTATGCGCTCGGGACGAGCAGTCCGAGCACAGGTCAGATGCAGATTTCCGAACACTACGACACGAGCGGCCCCCTAATGAATCCTCGGACCAATTTCGAGATGTCGAATACTGGATTCCATGAATCGATTCATCTCGAAACCCAAAGCTACGACGAGTCATATGTGAACCAACAGCTCAACTATTGCAACGACCTCACCGGCTATCCACAGGTGCCGATACCATGAAGCAAACACGTAGCTCACAGTCGGCGTGGATCATCTCGCTTCTGATTGCCGTCTGGCTGCCGAATCCTCTGCAGGCACAGTCGCGCGCATCGATTTCTCGTGATCGAGCGCTACAGCAGGCGGGGGCACAGTTGCGTATCGCCTTCAAGCACTCTGTAACGACCATTTTCGTTGACACACTCACGCAGTGCGCACAAGCGCGTTCGCGGAACACGGATTGCGAGGTCGGGACGTCGAGCGAGCGTGCAGCGCGTGAAATCGTTCGAGTGGGGCTGGAAAAGGGCTTTGGACCTTCGCCTCGGGCCGCGACGTTGGCCGGGATTCTCAGTGTTCGTGCCGAGAACGCACGTGTCGCTCGTCAGTCTGGAGAAACGGCAGCAGTGTGCGGCGGCCCACTTGACACACCGCTGGCTACTGTGTTCACGGTGTCGGGATTGACAGTGGAGGATACCGCTACCATCACGACAGTCATTGCCCACGACTTCACAAGTCTTGGCGGCTGTCCGAGCGGCATTACCGTCTTTGAGGTCACCGAACTTTCGCGGTCGAGCGGAGCAATTGAGACAATAGTCAGGGCAATACGGCGTTTTGAGAGTCGACCCGAAGGTGCGCCGGTTCGCCGGCCGTAGGTTTCGGGACAGAGGCACAATAAGATCCGAAAACGCGCAGGCGATCCTGCAGGTGGGTTGCTTGGTACCCCGCACTGCTGCTGGCGAAAGATCCGTCGCAGAGCCAAGCGGGATCGCCGGTCCGCGATTCGATATGGAATGCGATCCGAACCTGCAGTCAATGAGTTGCCTAGCCGAGAACAACATGGAGTGCAACTCCAATGA
>JBEBIR010000885.1:0-1652 GCA_040080315.1 Gemmatimonas sp. | reverse complement strand
ATAGCTGACCGCTCTCGGTCGCCTCGCCGTTCCACGGCACGCCGTCGCCAGTTTCGATCAGCGCGAAAATGCGATCCGGGTTGGACGGCGCGATGGCCAGCGCGACCTTGCCCACAGGCTTGGTGGGCAGGCCGTTGCCGCTCAGTCGTTTCCACGTCACACCGCCATCGCGCGACATGAACAACCCGCTGCCCGGTCCGCCACTGGTGCGGCCCCAGGTGTGAATCTCGATCTGCCACATGCCGGCAAACAGCACGCGCGGATTGCGCGGGTCCATTGCCAGATCCGAACAACCGGTCTTCTCGTCGACGAACAATGTCTTCGTCCACGTGGCGCCGCCGTCGGTCGAGCGAAACACACCGCGCTCGGGCTGCGGGCCGTAGGCGGTGCCGAGCGCGCACGCCAACACGATGTCGGGATTGGTGGGATGAACGATCATGCGCGCCACCCGACCAGTCTTTTCGAGACCCATCAACGACCAGCTCTTACCGGCGTCGAGCGACTTATACACGCCCTGCCCGAGCGAAATGTGGCTGCGAATGTGCGCCTCGCCCGTTCCCGCCCACACCACGTTCGGATCACTCTTGGCCACGGCGAGCGAACCGATGGACTGCACCGGCTGATCGTCGAAAATTGCGTTCCAATTCACGCCGCCGTCGGTGGTCTTGTAGATGCCGCCCGAGGCAGCGCCCACGTAGTACGTGAGTGGATCGCCGGGAATCCCGGCTGCCGACGTGAAGCGATTGCCTTCCGGGCCGATGTAGCGCCAGGGCAATGATTCGTACACATCTGGGGCGATGGCCGGTGCTGGTACCGCGCGCCCTGCTGGCTGCGCGAATGCATTTGATGCAAGCAGCAATGTCGTCGCGCAGACGAGCGTGCGGCCAACAGTTCCCACGGGTCGCGGTTTCGTGGTCATCGTATCACCTGTCGAGTCTTCATGTCGTAGCGATCACCCGCATTCAATACGAGATAGGGCTTCTCGCCTGCGGGCTGCGGATGCGTGGTGTCATGGATGGCCACCTGCGCCTTGCCCATCACGTCGAATTGATCGCCGCGCACCACAATGGCCGTCGCTTCGCTGAGGCCGATGCCCAGCAGATTCGGGAACTTCGCCATGACTTCCTGCAAGTGGTTCCAGCGATCTCGCGTATTGATGTGCTGGTCAATCGCCGAACGCTTCAGGAATCCGAACGCCTGTTGATGTTCGGGCTCTGGTGCCATCATCACTTGCGCCCCAGACACGGCGCCGCGCACAAGAAACTCTCCTTGGATGGTCGCACCGGCCGACGAGCCGCCAATCACGCCACCGCGGGCCAGCACGTCATGGAACGCCGTGAAGGTGCGCGTCTTGGCGTATGAGTCGACGATGTTCCACTGCCGACCGCCGACAAACCACACCGCGCGTGCGTCTTTCAGCATCGACGCGAATGCCTCGGTATCGGCGACCTTCGGGTCGTGTGTGTGCAGCATGTGCACGTTCGTCAGCCCGTATCCCTTCCAGGACGCCAACACCGCCGAGTCGCGGTAGACGGTGGGCGTACCATCCGGTCGTCGATTGCCGCCTGCCGTTGGCACGACGACAATTTTGGCGGAAGGACCGCCCGCGAGGGCGATGAATTTCTCGATGATGCCGGAGCCCTCAAGCTGTC
>JBEBIR010000884.1:0-1662 GCA_040080315.1 Gemmatimonas sp. | reverse complement strand
GCCGCAGCGATGGACCGCTTGGTGGTGGAAGCCGACCTGCGCGCGGCGATTGATCGCGAAGAGTTCCTGCTGGAGTACCAGCCCATCGTGCTGCTCAACACCGGCGAGATCATCGGCGCGGAAGCGCTGGTGCGGTGGGCGTGTCGCGAACGAGGCACCGTGCCGCCTGGTCTGTTCATTCCGATTGCCGAAGAGACCGGGCTGATCGTGCCGATTGGGCGCTGGGTGCTGCGGCGCGCGTGTCGCATGGCGCGCGAGTGGGAACAGGAGCGCGGTCATCCGATGCGCATCACGGTGAACCTGTCCGGCCGTCAGCTGCAGGAAGAAGGCATCGTCGAGGATGTGCGCGCGGCGCTCGCAGACTCGGGGCTTGATCCACGGCATCTGGTACTGGAGCTCACCGAGAGCATGCTCATGCAGAACACCGACATGTCCATGGCGCGCCTGACCGCTTTGAAAGGACTGGGCGTCTCACTGGCTATCGATGACTTCGGGACGGGTTATTCTTCCCTGAGTTATCTGCAACGCTATCCGATCGACATTCTGAAGATCGACAAGGCGTTCGTGGATGTCATCGATAAGGGAGGCGAGGGTCCAGTGCTGGCCAGTGCGATTGTGGCGCTCGGGGAAACGCTGCGGATGAGTACCGTGGCCGAGGGGATCGAGACAGAAGCGCAGCGCGGGAAGCTGCTGCAGCTCGGATGCGAGCTGGGGCAGGGCTACCTGTTTGCGCCGCCGCTCGAAGCGACGGAGTTTTATCGCCTCCTGCTTGCCCGCGGTGCACGCTCGTACTCGCCGCTACGACGGCATCGCGCAGTGGGTGCACAAGCCGCGTAGCGCGTCGGGACAGTCACTCGCGTCATTCGATGCGTTTGCGATCGCGGCGCCTGGTGTGGCGTCGCTGCTGGCCGACGAACTGCGTGCCTTGCAGGTGTCGATCGGCGAGGTGAGTCCAGCCGGCGTTTCGTTCTCGGCCACCCTCGAGGTGCTGCTGCGTGTGAACCTGTGGTCGCGGTTGGCGACGCGGGTCGTGGTTCGCGTAGCCGAGTTCACCGCGCGCGACTTCGCCAGTTTGGAGAAGCACTCGACGCGGGTGCCGTGGACCACGATGATCGCACCAGGCGCTTCCGTGCGCTTTCGCGTCACGTGCCGGAAGTCACGCCTCTACCATTCGGACGCCGTGGCCGAGCGCATTGGGCGCGCGGTCGTGGGTGCGGTGCCGTCGGTCACGATACACGGTCGCGAGCGTGACGATGAATTGAGCGATGGTGTGGCGGATGATGGTTCCGAGCGCGTGACCACCACGGCAGTGGATTCGCAGTTGATTGTGGTGCGTTTCGAGCACGATCGGTGCACGATCAGCATTGACAGTTCAGGAGACTTGCTGCATCGCCGTGGATGGCGACAGGCCGTGGCGAAGGCACCGTTACGCGAGACACTTGCCGCGGCGATGCTGGCAGCGTGCGGATGGCAGGGTGAAGTGCCGCTGGTTGATCCGTTCTGCGGATCTGGTACCATTGGCATTGAGGGCGCCCTGTTGGCGCGGAATCTGGCGCCCGGCCTGACACGACGATTCTCGTTGGAACGCTGGCCTGGCGTGGACGCGGCGTGGGTCGCGACCCAACGCGGCGAGGCGCGCGCACTGGCGCGCGAGGCGGTTGG
>JBEBIR010000883.1:0-1665 GCA_040080315.1 Gemmatimonas sp. | reverse complement strand
GGCGATCATGCGAAACGCGCACTGCGCAACTATCTGGTGGTGCGCGATCGCCAGCTCGGCCAGCTTGGCGGCCCGAAGGTCGGTCGCGTGGCGCGTGGCGCGGTGTTCCTCAGCGAGCGTGGATCGCGTTTGTCACCGCGCGGCATTCAGCATGCCATTGTCGGGCTGCTTGAAGCGGTCGACGAAGGGGCAGGGCTCAGCACGCACTCGTTGCGTCACTCCTTTGCCACGCATCTGGTGGACGCCGGCGCCGATCTGCGCGCCGTACAGGAACTGCTTGGTCATTCCAGCATCAGCACCACGCAGATCTACACGCACACCAGCGTCGATCGACTCAAGAAGGTGTATCGTCAGGCGCACCCACGCGCCTAGCCGTCACGGCGTCCCGCCCGCCAGAATGATCTGCAGCCGCGCGGCGTCCAGATTGCCGCCGCTCAGCACAATCCCGACAGTCTTCCCGGTCAGTCGCGGCGCCATCTGCTGCAATCCCGCCAGTCCGGCCGCTCCCGACCCCTCCACCAGGTTGTGCGTGACCCGCAGCAGCTCACGCACCGCCTGCGCGATCGCGTGGTCGCTGACCAGCACGAAGTCGGCCAGGCCAGATCGCAGTGCGTCACGCGTCATCTCATACGTCGCACCGGTGGCAATGCCTTCCGCAAAGGTGCGCACAGATTGTCCACTGCGCGGTTTGCCGTCACGCCAGCCGTCATACTGCGCCGTCGCGCCGTCGCTCTGCACGGCATACACCGCCATCGACGGACGCACGGCGTCGCGCACCGTGATCGCGCCAACACATTGCGAACCACCGCCTAGCGCGAGCACCACCGCGTCCAGATCGGGAACCTGTTCGAGAAACTCCGCGGTGAGTGTGCCCGCGCCGGCGAGCACATCGGCGTTGTTGGTCGAGTGAATACGCGTCAGTCCCTCGTGGTCCACCAACGCGTCACAGGCCGCGATGGCGTCGTCGTACGCGGCTCCATGCTCGATCAATCGCGCGCCGTATGACCTGATGCTGGCGTTCTTGTCGGGGTTGTTCCCCAACGGCACACAGATGGTGACGGGAATTCCCAGTCGGGCACCAGCCCACGCGAGGCCCTGTCCGTGATTGCCCGTCGTCGCCGCGGCGACACCGCGTCGAGCGGCCTGTTCGTCGCGCGCCAGCAGCGCGGTGAGCGCCGAGGTCCCGTTGCGCACCTTGAACGTGTTCACCGGCAAGTGATTTTCGTGCTTCACCCAGACGCGGATGCCGTGACCCACCAGGGCATCCAGCAGCGGGTACGACATGGCCGGTGAGACTGGCAAGTGGTCTCGCAGTCGCTCGCGGGCCGCTGCCACGTCAGCAAAATCAATCGGTGAGTGCGCTGGTGACACGAGGAGTCCTCGGGCGAAGGGTTCGACAGTAGATTAATCGCATGGCACTCACTCCCATGCGCGCAACTACTATTCTTGCCGTTCGGCGCGACGGCAAGCTCGCTATTGGCGGAGACGGGCAGGTGTCGGTCGGCGACACGATCGCCAAGTCTCACGCCGTGAAAGTGCGCGCACTCAAAGGCGGCCGTGTTCTGGCGGGGTTCGCCGGCTCGGCGGCCGACGCGCTCACGCTCTTCGAGAAGTTTGAGGAGAAGCTCGAACGATTCCCCGGCAACCTCCCGCGTGCCGCTGTCG
>JBEBIR010000882.1:0-1669 GCA_040080315.1 Gemmatimonas sp. | reverse complement strand
GTCACAGTCCGCCCGATCGAGAGCTGCTCGCGCAAGGTGCCGCCAACACCGTGTCCGGCTTCCTCGGCGGACTGCCGGTGACGGCCGTCATCGTGCGCAGCGGTGCGAATGTCACCGCGGGCGCGAAGGAACGCATGTCGGCGCTTGTTCATGGAGTCCTGTTGCTCATTGCCGTGCTCTTTGCCGGTTCGCTGATCAATCAGATTCCACTCGCCTGTCTCGCGGCGGTCCTCATTCAGGTGGGACTCAACCTCTGCAAACCGGCGCTGTTCACGACGCAGGTGAAATTGGGCATCACGCAGCTGCTGCCCTTTGCGCTCACCATCGCCGCCGTCCTCGCGCTCGATCTGCTCAAGGGTGTCGTTGTCGGCATCTTCATCGGCATCGCCTTCGTGTTGTACGAGAATTCGAAACGCGCCGTGGTCGCCACGCGTGATGCGGCCGGTATCTGGCAGATGCGCTTTCGCCGGGACGGTACGTTCCTGTCCAAGCCCGGCATCGTCTCGACCCTCGACGAGGTGGACGATGGTGAAACCGTCGTCATCGACGGCCACAACGAGTATGTCGATCACGATGTCAAGGAAGTACTCGCCACCTTCATTGAAGACGCGCATCATCGCAATATCACCGTCACGGTCGTCGGGATCGACTTGACCAACGTGAAGGGTGGAGGCGGTCACTGATATGTCGGCCGGGCACGCGCATCCGCCGTCAGACGATCCGTTCGAACGCGCGCTGACGGTGGCGCGTGGTATCCTGCCGGATCAAGGTCCGATCGGTGTTTTCATTCACCACAACACGCTGCACGCGTTCCAGCATCTGCCGTTTCATGAAGGTGTGCAGGCCGGCGCCGACGCGCTGGGGGCACGCCCGTATCTGAGCCTCGCGGAATTCCGTGCCGCTCAACGCGCTGGACGTATCGCCGACGTCGACATTCGTTGCGAGATCGACAAAGCCCTCGGCGCGCACGCGAGCGAGACGCTGGTGCCCGGACTCAGTCGGGCGGAGCTGTGGCGACTGTTGATGATTGGCGACTGGGATACTGACGACGCGGCGGGCCTCGCCTTTGCGTTGGGCGCCGGCACCGCCGGTACCACGCTCGACGACCCGCTGTGGATGGCGTGCCTGACGCGCGTCAGACGCGGGCCTGCATTGGTGCGGCCTGACGAGCGACGCATCCGACGACATCGTGATGTCCTGATGGAACTGGGTGACGTCGACACCGACACGGCCGTTCACGGTGAGCTCATTCGACTCGGATCCGGCTTTCTCGATCAGGGACAGGCGCATGCCGTCATCCCCGGACGCGAGCGCGGGTTCCTGCGCGCGGTGACGGCGATGTATCGGGATGGCGCGACCGCTCCACGCGACTGTCGCGGCGCTGAAGCCAGTATGCGCGCGGTGTGTGAGCGCGAGACAAGTGCCGAAGATGTCATTCGCGATTCGCTCGAAGCACTTGGTGTGCGCGGCGAAAGCGTCGAGCCGTTTCTCCTGGCAACGGCGTTGGCGCTGCCCGGGTGGGGCGGCATGTTCTCGCGACTTGAGCGCCATCCGGAAGACAACCCCGATGGTCCGCCGGTGACGTTGGTGGACTTTCTGGCGGTGCGCCTGTTGCTGGAGCGTCATGCCGTGGAACGCGCGTGCAAGAGCGCCGGAGTGTCCACCGAGT
>JBEBIR010000881.1:0-1671 GCA_040080315.1 Gemmatimonas sp. | reverse complement strand
GCGTACGCTGATGACCCCCATGCCGAACGGTCCAAGCGGCCAACCCACGACGATACCAAGTTGCGGCAAACCCCTAAGGGACGCCGGACAGTATCGGAGATAACAGAGAACTGAGTACTCAGTACTCAGTACTCAGTACTCAGTTCTCAGTTCTTTGTTGTAAGCCTTGCCAGCGCGGCGCGCACCATCACCGACACGTCGGCTCCGCCGACGGTGTCGGTGATGGCGCGCACCGCGCGGTCGGCGTCTGCCTGTGCGTAGCCGAGTGCGACCAGCGCGCGGACCGCATCGTCCGCGACCGGACTTGCGGAGGCGGCGCCGGTGGCACCCGGCGCGGCGCCCACGGCGTCGATCTTGTCGGCCAGATCAAGGATGATCTGTTCGGCTTTCTTCCGACCCACGCGCGGGACGCGCATCAACGTCGTGATGTCCTTCTCTCGGAGCGCGCGGACAACGCGCTCGGCCGTCAACGAAGACAAGATGCCAAGGGCGAGCGCTGGTCCCACCCCCTTCGCAACCAGCAAGCGCTGAAAGACACTGCGCTCGTATGCCGTGTCAAACGCATACAGTTGCCAGGCATCTTCACGCACGGCGAGATGCGTGAACAGCGTGACCGGCTTGCCTAGCGCCGGCAGCGTCTCGAAGACCGAGAGCGGAATGTGGCATTCGTACGCCACGCCGCCGGCGGTCATGATCTCCACCCGATCGAGTTGGCGCACGACGATGGTGCCGGCGATTTGAGAGATCACGTGCGGGGAAGACCAGAGACGGAAGACGGGAGATGCGAGACGTTCAGAACGGACTGCGAAAAGACTGGAGAGAGACACGCGCAGAGCGCGGCGGCAACGCCATCGGCGGCGTCGGCTGGCTGCGGCGCCGCTTTGAGTCGCAACAACTTCGCTACCATGAACTGCACTTGCTCCTTCGTAGCGGCACCGGTCCCCGTGATGGCCTTCTTGATTTCGGCCGGCGGAAATTCATGAATGACCAGCTCCGCCTGTTGCGCGGCCAGCAGGATGACACCACGGGCATGTCCGAGCACGATCGTGGTGCGCACATTTCGCGCGTAGAACACATCCTCAACGGCAACGGTGTCCGGATGGTGGCGCTCGATGAGCTCCGCAACACCCGCATGAATGTTGTGCAGGCGAGACGGTAGCGGGTCTTTGGCGTTCGTGCGAATGACCCCACACTCCACCAGCATGGGCGTGCGTCCATCGTAGTCGACGACCCCATAGCCCGTGACTGCCGTGCCCGGATCGATGCCGAGCACTCGGCGGAGGCGCGCGGCCACGGTCGACGACGCACCGGGTCGGATCGTCGCGCGGGTCACCGTCTACGCCTGCGCCAGTGCGTCTTCGTCCATCTCGAAGTTGGCGTCGACTTTCTGCACATCATCCAGCTCTTCCAGCGACTCCAGCAGCTTGATCAGTTGATCGGCCGCTGCGCCTTCCACTTTCACCGTGCTCTTGGGTACCCACGCCAGCTCGGCATCGGCCACCACGTACTTGAGTCGTTCGAGTCCCTCTTTCAGCGCGTGGAGTGACGCGGGTCCGGTCGTCACCACAAACACGTCCTCTTCACGCACGACGTCATCGGCACCGGCCTCGAGCGCGGCCTCGATCAGCGCGTCCTCGTTCACGCCGCTCGCCTGCACGGACATCTGACCTT
>JBEBIR010000880.1:0-1673 GCA_040080315.1 Gemmatimonas sp. | reverse complement strand
CCACGCCAGATCTCCCAGAGGATAGTGATCGCGAAGGCTGACATCGCTACGATGCATGGCGTTGATCGGGAAGAAATTCCGCCACATGAAGGCGTTTGACCGATTCACCGAATCCGCGCTTCGCTTGAAAATGCTGGACCACGAGTAGAATTCGCGTCGCGCACCTAGACACTCGCGCTGTAGCGCCTCGGGTGTCATGCCACGCGGTTGGAATGGAATGCGGTTGTAGCTGTACTGGTCGTCGAGCCACCACGATTCGTACAGCAGTCGACCTTCGGCTTCAAGACGCTGGTACAGCGGTGTGCCAGGAAACGGCGTGAGATGATTGAACGCCGCGATGTAAAACCCATGACGTTGCGCGAACTCAACCGTCGGCGCAAAGCTTTCCTCGGAGTCGGCGTCATATCCGAAGATGAATGTGCCGTAGACGCGAATGCGATGGCGTCGCAGGTTGGCAAGCGCCTTCTCGAACCCGCCCTTGGCCGTGTTGAACGTCTTGTTCATAGCCGTGAGATTGTCCGGGTTCAGACTCTCGAAGCCGATAAGCACACCCTGACATCCGCTGCGTACCAACAGATCGAGAAACTCCTCGTCGTGCGCGGCATTGATACTGGCCTGACTCACCCAGCGAATGCGCAGCGGAATAAGCGCCTTGAAGAACTCCTTCGCCTGCGAAATGTTGGACGTGATGTTGTCGTCGACAAAGAAGAAAATGCGTTTGGAATCCTTGAGCGAGCGCAGCTCGTCGAGGATGCGATCGATGGGTCGCCGAGTCTGTGTCTGATTGAAGACGGTTTGCACGGCACAGAAGTCGCAGCGGAAGTGGCATCCGCGTCCGGCCTCCACCAGTCCGATGGGCAGATAGCGCTTGCCGCGGAAAATCGAGCGATCCGGGCGTAGCAGCTCCAGCGATGGACGTCCTTCACTGCGATAGAACTTCTGCAACGTGCCGTGTCGCGCGTCGTCGAGCACTCGCGGCCAAAGCGCTTCCGCTTCGCCGATGACCACGGCTTCCGCGTATCGCGCGACCTCATCGGGACGCAGCGACGCGTGAAAGCCGCCCATCACCACGGGAATGCCGCGTTGGCGATACTCGGTGGCGATTTGATAGGCGCGCTTGGCCGTGTAGGTCTCGACGCTGATCGCCACCAGATTCGTGGGCTCATCGAACGGCACGGCCTCAAGACGGTCGTCGTAGAACTTGACGTCGATGTCCGGCGGCGTGAGTCCGGCAAGCGCCGCCGCCGGCAGCGACTCCATCTGCCAGGTCTTGATATACTGCTGCCCGGGAATGCGTCCCACGCACGGGTGCACAATCGTGACACGATAGGGTTTCACGATGCGATCTCGGCAGGCGCGCGGTTGTCGGTCGCGTCGACATATGCCATGTCAAGACCGGCGGGCGCGCGGCCAATGATCCAGTCACAGTTGTAGAAGCGTGAGAGATTGTTGGCGTAGAAGCGATAGCCCAGGTTCGTGCCAAGGCGCACGGGCCACGGTGCGGGCGAGCGCATGATGCGTCGCCAGATGCCGTTCACGCTGTATGCCTGCTTCCAGGCGGATTCGATGCCAAGCTGCAGTTCTTCCACGCTCATGTGTTTGGGCTGGAAGACGACGTGCTGCGCATCGTACAGTTCCCAGTTGTGCGTCAGGATGCGTCCTTCAGACAGCAG
>JBEBIR010000879.1:0-1674 GCA_040080315.1 Gemmatimonas sp. | reverse complement strand
CGCTGCGTTCCTGCGCTTCACGCCGAGCCCGGATGGACAGCGGCTTGCCGCCGTCGCGCAAGGCGTACAATCGCAAGAACTCAGGCTGTACGACCTGCGTACCGGCACGCATGAAACGCTCGATCAGGCGCTCTACGTCAGCGGTGCATCCTGGAGCCCGGACGGTCGTACGCTGGTGTATCGGAAATACGACTTCGAGGATCCGGACACGGAAATGCTGATGATGCGACGCGTCGACTCGCCCGAGGCGCCACGCGTTCTGCTCACGAGCAAGATCCCGATCGGCATGGTCCCGTCATCGTATCTCGCTGACAACTTCCTGCTCGTCGGCGTCGGCATGATTGGCGGCACTGACATGATCATCGATCCAACTGCCGATCCAGTGCGTGTCGATTCACTATCGATCCGCGCCAACTTCGTTTCGATCTCGCCCGACCGGAAATGGATCGCATACACGCCACAGGCAGCGACCGGCGTCAGCGTGCAGCCCTGGCCCGCGATGGACCGCAAGTATACCATCGATGCATCGGGTCGCGAGCCGCTTTGGCGCGGTGCGAATGAACTCGTCTGGTTCTCATACATCGATGACAAGGGTTCACCAAGCCAGACATTCAATCGCGTGCGCCTGGATGGTCCCGTCGAGTCGCCTGTTGGCACGCGCGAGGTGCTCTTTACCGATCCGCGGTTCGTCGACACGCCAGGCTGGTCGCATTCGATGATGCCGGGTGGCGATGCGGTCTACCTGCAGGCGACCGCGGAGAACCTTGGCTACTACGTGCGCGTGATTCCCAACTGGGTCGCCGCGATGAAGCGCGCGGTGGACGCGGCGAATCGATAGCGCGCGTCTAGTCGATTCCGCTTCCCAGCATCCGCAGCCAGACGGATTTGTACGCCACATTGCGAATGCCGTCGCCGTGGTAGGGATTCGCGGCGCTCGTCGCGGCGTTGGCATTCATCAGCGGTTTGTCGAGCGCAAATATCTGTCCGGAGGGAATGCGCAGCGCCGTAGAAATTTCACGTATCTGCGCGGCCGCAATTTCGTTGACGTTATAGGTGGCAAACCACTTTCCCATCGGCGTCACCGACGTGTTCGAGTACCAACCGGCGATGGTTTTCTCGCGAGAGTTTGCATAGTCCCATCCGCCGGAAAAGCTGATCACGCGAGCAACATCTTCTCGCTGCCCAATGAATTCGGCCATACCACCACCCTGCGATTGACCCGACACCGCGATGCGACTCCATCTCGGGGTGGCGCCATCGGTGGAGAGGTAGGTGGACCACTTGCCGCCGGCGTCATGCGTGTTCAACCACCGCAGTAAATGCGACAGTCGTGAGATGATCGCGTCTTGAGGCTCATCCCCGATCGATGCGAATGTTTGGTCGCCATAAATGCGCCTCCGTCTAAACTGTTCCGCGCAATTGACATTCGCGTGCAAGCGGTCGCCCACGCAGATCTGAGAGACGGCAGGGACCGTGATATACGACAACGCGATGACGCGGTAGCCTTGCGCCAGGGCGGTGTTAAAGAGTTCGGCGGGGATATTGAGCGGTGTCCCGTTGGTACCGGCCAACCAGAGCAGGATGCGACTGGACGGCGTCGACGGATCGTAGTAGACCACATGCGCGGTATCCCACGCATGGATCGTCGCATTGGTTGCGCTCGGCTTGACTCGC
>JBEBIR010000878.1:0-1679 GCA_040080315.1 Gemmatimonas sp. | reverse complement strand
CGGCAGCAACACGCCGGTTGTCCAAACCGGTGCGATGACCAAGTACTTGCGACAGTACTTTCGCTACGTGGCGTTGCGCGCGGTTCGCGTGGGCGCCACCACCGCCGATTCGCGATTCGCTCCGGTGGCGTTTCGCAATCTGAGTGGGAAGTACGTGGTGGTAGTGAAGGCATC
Organism: Gemmatimonas sp.; assembly: GCA_040080315.1. Classification (GTDB taxonomy): domain Bacteria; phylum Gemmatimonadota; class Gemmatimonadetes; order Gemmatimonadales; family Gemmatimonadaceae; genus Gemmatimonas. Next base: position 1,505 of record JBEBIR010000878.1, on the reverse strand, counting down.
GGCCGCGGGCACGTTCACGGTCGGCGGACTGCCGCCGGGGACGTACGGGATCGACTACACCACCGCCAGCGAGTACATGCGCGCGCTGGGCGATGTCACCATCACGAGTACGCAAACGCTGTCGACGGCCATACCGGCGTCCGGTGTGCTCACGATTTTTGCCAGGTAGGGCGCGGAGTTGGACTGCGAAGTTGCTGCCTTCGGTGCTCAACGACGGTTGCGGCAAGAACGATCAACCACCAAGGTCGCAAAGGCACGAAGAAACGCTCACTTCACCGAGGTCTTCGCGCGAATCTCAACCCCGGCCATGGCCGTGCGCCCCAGGGTGGGTGACGCATTGTCGCGAACGAATGCGCTGTTGTTCCCCGGATTGTCCACGCGCAGATAGGCATGCAATTCGCGCGCAATGTGCGCTGACGCGCTCACGTAGGGTCGCACGACGCCGGGATAGCGCATCCAGTATTCACGCAGCAGATCGCGTCGCGTCGCCTGCCCTCCCTCGATGCGTGCCAGCAGGAGCCAGTCGTAACCGGTCCACGGACCCAGAGCGGTGACACCAACCTCGGCGCTCCATGTGCGCTCACGCGGACCGGATGCAATGCGCGCGTACGCTGAGCCCGCGGCCTCAGGCACCTCGAGCAGTTTGTCACCTGGACGCAGTTCGCCGGTATAGCGCGACGACAGCGAACGGACTTCACTGTTCGGCCACTGGGCGTTTGCGCCGACCGTCACCGGGCCCATGCGCACTCCTCCTTCGAATTCCACGCCGCGATTTCGCACAACACCAACATTCTGGAACTGGTAGCTGTCGGCCGTACCGGTCAGCACACGACGAGACACCTGCTGCAGCAGATCGGTGGCAAACTGCTGATACCAGGTGGACTTGAAGAATGCGCCATTGCCAAAGTAGAGATCGGCGCCCGCCTCCACGCCCTGCTGCCGCTCGGGCGCGAGATTCGCATTGGCCAGTTGATGCAGCGTGCTCGTCGCTCGATTGACGCTCATGCCCGGTTCTGGCGGGCGAATGCCGCGTCCCCACGCCGTGCGTAGTCGCACCGTGGCTCCGGGCAGTTCGCGATTCCAGGACGCACCGGCGGTTGAGGCCCACACAATCCCCTGACGCGGTCCCACACTTGAGAGACGTTCGGCGCGTGCGCCACCACTGAGCGTGAATCGCGAACCAATGCGCACACGGGTTTGCGCAAACGCGCCGCGGGCGCGGAGGTCGGCCGCAACCAACGCGGACAGATCATTCATCACGGTCGCGCGAATCAATTCGCGATCGACGCGACGAACACTGGTCTCGGCACCGCCGGAGAACTCCAAGACATCAGATACCGTTACCGTGCTCGCATAGCGCAGTGAACGTCGATCGGCTCGCTCGAAGGTCGCCCCGGCGGGCAGTCGCGGCGGAAGGAGCGGCGACCGAAACGGTTCACGATCACCGCTGATCCAATGGCGCCCTGCCACCAGCGAATGACGCCAGCGCGTCGTAAGCTGCTGCG
>JBEBIR010000877.1:0-1679 GCA_040080315.1 Gemmatimonas sp. | reverse complement strand
GGTCGCTTCGGGTGGATTGGATTCGTTGCCGCACAACGGTGCGATCATCACACTGCTTTCCATCTGTCATCTCACCCACCGCGAGTCATATCTGGACATCTTTGTGGTGTCGATCGTCGTCCCCCTCGTGGCGGTGGTCGCCTTGATTGCGCTTGGCACCACATTTGGCGCTTTCTGAGCGAACGCCACGGCTCCGTTCTTCCGCACTCGACTCTGCGTCCTACTCCTTCTCCAAGAGGTGTCGCATGCACGCTCGCCGGTTCTTTGCGTTGGTTCTGCTCGCGTCGGCGGCGAGTGCCGCGTTGGCACCGACCACCGGGCTCTTTGCTCAGGCGCGCGTCACGCCAGACAGCCCTCGCCCTATTGAAGCCGGCGCGAGTCTGTGGACCGAAGAACTCACGTTCATGGAGATTCGGGATCTGGTGAAGGCGGGCACTACGACCATCATCATCGGCACTGGTGGCGTGGAGCAGAACGGACCATACGTCGCCGGCGGAAAACACAACTTCGTGCTGCAAACCGTGATGCCGTATATTGCGCGCGCGGTCGGCAACGCCCTGTTGGCGCCGGTAGTGAAGTTTGTGCCGGAAGGTCGCATTGAGCCGACCACGTCCGGACACATGCAGTATGCCGGCACCATCAGCCTTGAGCCGGCAACGTTCGAGGCCATGTTGTCGGACATCTGTCGCAGTTACGTGGCGCATGGCTTCATCGATATCGTGCTCATTGGTGACTCGGGCGGCAATCAACGTGGCATGGGAAACGTCGCCACGGCCCTCAACACGCGGTGGGCGGCGGAAGGCAAGAATGCTCGCGTGCACTTCCTGCCTGAGTACTACACGGAAGACCAGTGGAGTTTTGACTACCTCAAGTCCCTGGGTATCGTGCAACTCGACTCGATGCCACCGACGGGACAGGCGCGAGATCGCCGCGCCGATACGCGCAACGGAATGCATGATGACATCTACTACGAAGCGCAGATTGCCGTGCAGGACCCGGCGCTGATCCGCGCATCACAACGCGCGAAGGCGAAGCAACTCACACTGCACGGCGTCGATCTCTCCGATATGACCAAGACCGTTGACCTGGGGCGGAAACTCGCCGAGTACCGCGCGGGCATCACCGCCCGCGCGCTCGCCAAGTCACGAATGCAACTGCGGGCGAAGTAGCACATGCGAACGCCAAATATGACGCGCCGCGTTGTCCTTTTCGTTGTGGCACTCGCCGTCAGCCATACCTCTACCGGGGCAGCGCAGTCTCCTGCGGCGCGCGCCGACCGGATGACGCGTTCGTTGCGCCGACCTCCCAGTCTGGGTGACAGCGCGCTGCGCTTCACGATCGAAGCCGAGATGGCGCGTCTTCACGTGCCGGGCGCGAGTATCGCCGTGGTGGTGGACGGCAAGCTCGCGTGGGCACGCGGCTTCGGCGTGAAGGAATTCGGCACCTCCGATCGCGTAGACACCGGGACTGTGTTCCTCGCGGGCTCCATTTCCAAGCCGGTGTTCAGCTCGGGGGCGTTGGCCTTGGTGGAAGCCGGCAAACTTTGGCTCGACCGTGATATCAACGCGTCGCTCGCCACTTGGAAGCTGCCGTCCAGTCGCTTCACCGACAGCAGCAAGGTCACCCTGCGTCGGCTGTTGTCGCACTCAGCGGGGCTGACCGTGTGGGGCTTTCCCGGC
>JBEBIR010000143.1:0-7878 GCA_040080315.1 Gemmatimonas sp. | reverse complement strand
CTATATTGTTGGGCTGGCAGCATTCGTTTCTGGAGATCCAGGCTACGCGGAGAGGATGCTCCTGTCGGCTGAAGGCATGATGAAGCAGGTGAGGTTCCGGCCGCCTGGGTTCTCGCGAATCGCAGAGCGTTTGCCTCTGCAAATTCTTGATCTGTATCGAATGTGGCACGCAGCGCTCTCAAAGGCGTACTTTCACTCGCGCCACCCTCAGGACTTGGTGAATGCTGAGCGAATCGCTCTCGCAATTCTGGTCCGTGACCCGTCGGACTACTCAGCCAGTCTTGTGATGGCAATCGCCGACTTCGTATTTCGCAGGGACACGAAATCGGCGATCCATCGTGTATGGGCGTTCAGGAAGCAACGAGATCAGACCTGGCGGTTCAGTTATGCCTTCCTACTTGCCTACACAGGCAGGATGCGTGAGGCGCGTGATCAGTATCGAATTGCATTCAACGGAGTAACTTCTTCCGAGACGGTTCCAGTGCAAGCAGAAGAGTTCATTCAGATGATCTTGGACGAAGAGCCGGAAAAGTGCCAGCTTCACTTCGCGAGCGCTTTGATCAACCTGCACGCGAAGGGTGACTTGACGGGTGCGAGGCGCGATCTTCACCTATTTGTAGTCGCCGAAGGCGCGGAGACGTTTGCTGAAGAACTTGCCCTTTCGGAGGGTCTGCTACAAGCAATCGACGCCAAGTTAGCGGGTGATCAAATTGAGTGAGTGGCGAAGGATAAGGGGTGCATGAACTCGTGGCACGCCCCGGAGCGTCTCGCTTAAACCAAGTACGACGACGAGTGCGACGACACCCGTCCCACCGAGCGACTCTCCTATTGCCCGCCTTGAACACCATCGCCTCGTAGAGCGTGACTCTCATCCCCATGCCTGCCCGGGGGCACGATCAGTACGACCCAATGTCCGAAAACTTGACCTTCAGTCGTCGCGCAAGCGCGTCCTGTGTCTCTTGATGAACCTGCGCAACCTCGTTCGCCTCAATTCTCCGGATCTCGCGTTCGCTGATGGCCGGCGCGAAGTCCGTCTGCTTGAGTCGCCGCAGGAGTCGGAGCCGCCGCAGTGATGCGCCAAACGACGGGTCGTGCTGCCGTTCGTTCTGCTTGACGCGCCTGCGGTATTCCGCATCGAGCTGATACAGCACCACATCGACCGTCGATTCATACGCGCCGAACTTGAGCGTGAGGCCGCAATCTTCGACGGCGAAGTGTGTGAAGTCCGGTGACGTCCCATCGCCCGCCGGTTGAAACAGCGCCAAGGGCGCGTCGAGTGTGCTGCCATTAGCGCGCCACAGCGTCAGGCTGTCCCCCTGCACGACACCGGCGACCACCACGTTTGACCGTAGAGGCTCGGCCTCCAGTACGGCATCGACGAAGTCGTCCAACGGAAGCCGAGCCGCACTGGGAGGCACCAATACGAAATGCGGTTCGAAGAAACGTTGGATCAGCCACAGCTCGTCCATCGCCTGGGCGGCCGGACCGGACTCACTGCGCTGCGTTGGCAGATACCAGAAGTCCGACACATTCACCGGTAGCCGCGCGCCGCCGGCAACGAATGACTTGAGCCCGGCACTCACGACATCGAGACTCGACGTGATCCACGTCTGCAGTCCGCGAGATTCCAACGCTACGCGTACGTCATGGCCTGAGCGCACCACGCGAAATCGGCCACGCGGCGGCGTCGCGAGTTCGTCCTGTAGTTCGTGGCCAACAAGGAGGTCAAGCGCAGGCATGGCTTCAGGGCTGGTCGGAATGACTGTCCACCGGATTCGTCGGATGTTTCGCGTCCCATTCACGTATCAAGACCGCATGCGCGGCCCGAATTTCCGTCATGACATCATCGGGCACGTCGCGTCGCGGCGGCTCACTATCCATGAACTCGAGCGTACGGAGATCGACTCGCCACATTCTCCGCTTATTGACGATGGTGACGTGTGGAGCTTCGACTCGCTCGTTATCGAAAATCTTGACCCGCCAGGGAGTCAGTCTCGCCGGAAGTGCCAAATCGTACGGCATACGATGGACGATTGAATGATATGGCCGGTTTCACACCAACGCAAGACCGGCCATTATATTGAGTCCTGTTTCGTGGATGCTTCTCCTCTTGGGCCAGAGTATAGGCGCCCCGTACGGCGCGATGGACGAAAGCGTAAAATTGGTAAGCCCGCGCTGCGCCTTCCGTCGCCCTCTGAAGAACCGAAATGCCCAAGCCCGCCAAACCAGACATCGCGCGCTTTCGTGTCGCGCTGCGTCATGTCTCCCCACCGGTGTGGCGTCGCATTGAAGTCCCCGCGAGCTACGACTTCTGGGAGCTGCACGTCGCCATTCAGGACGCGATGGGCTGGACCGACTCTCACCTGCATGTATTTCGGATCAACAATCCGCGTACCGGCAAGGTCGATGACATCGGCATACCGGACGACGACGGTTTCATCGGAGATCCTGTCTCGTTACCGGGATGGAAGACTCCCATCGCGAAATACTTCGCGGCGATTGGCGCGAAGGCGAAGTATGAGTACGACTTTGGCGACGGATGGGAGCACGACATTGCGTACGAGGCAAAGGTCGCGCGCGAACCCGATGCGATCTACCCGCGTTGCGTTGCGGGTCGCCGTGCCTGCCCGCCGGAAGACTGCGGCGGCCCGCCAGGTTTTGAGGAACTGCGTCGCGCAATAGCAGATCCGACGGACCCCGATCACGCCAGCATGATGGAATGGCTTGGTGGCTCGTACGATCCTGCGCACTTCGATGCCCGCAACGTTCAGTTCGATGACCCGAAGGCGCGATGGGAGTTCGCGTTCAGGCCGTAGTTGCCAGCCGCGCTACGTGACACCCAGCAGCGAAGACCGCAAACGTCTGGATCGAAACAACCGCTGGGATACCTCGATTCAAAGGTTACTCGGCGACGTGCTGCTCGGCATCCCGAATGCCGGCTCCTCGCGCGTCGGGAAACTCTGCCGTATACTCCACGCGCCCCGAACGAACTACTCTCCCGACGACTTCCCTGCGGAGCAAAATGCCTCCACTGCACCGGCGCGCTTGCCGCATCGCACTGATCGCTGCCGCCTGTCTGACGAGTAACGCGGGCGCTCAGGTCACCGTTCCTCCGTCGCCTGCAGCTCCGTTCGACCAGGCCGCTGCGCTGGCGACGCTCAAGGCATCGATCGCGGGAAGGGAAGACCTGCCAGCCGTCGAAGTCTTCAAGAACATCAAGCAGTACAAGGGAGTCACCGCCGGACGCTTCCTTCGGATCATGGAGTTCGGTTTTACCGTGGCGCTTGGCGTCGACTGCACCCACTGCCACGCGCCGGCACAGTGGGATTCCGACGAGAAGCCCACCAAGCAGATCGCACGCGACATGTCCGTCATGGTCAGCAACATCAACAACGAGTTCCTCAAGAAGATCCCGAACTTGAAGAGCAGCAACCCCTCGGTGAACTGCACGACCTGCCATCGGGGAAACAGGCGGCCCGCCCTCGACCTTCCCGCTGCCATCAGGCCGCCGTCGTGACAACCACCGGTATGCGCGCAGGCACCACGACAGGATATCACCGCGACGCGTCGCGAAACGTGCGTACCGTGATTGCGGCGGCGCTGGCCCTCGTGATCGGCAGTCGCGCGCCACTTGCCGCGCAGAGCCGGACCGTTTCGACGGCCGCAACTTCGGCAACGTCCGCGATCGCTGCGGACGTTGTCGCGCATGACAACCGCGCGCCGGTGGGCGTGCTGGCGGGCAAGACCCTGCGAGTGAATCTCGAGGTCGTGCGCGGCGCATGGCGTCCCGAGGGCCAGGATGGTCCCGTCCGCGACGTGTACGCTTTCGCGACCGAAGGACGTGCGCCGAGCGTTCCGGGGCCGCTGCTCCGTGTGCCCGAGGGGACGGAGTTGCTGGTGACAGTGCGCAATCGAGTTGCCAAGACTGTCAGGATCCACGGACTCGTCACCAGACCCGCCACGAACGACGACGCGACCGCGATCCAGCCTGGAGCTGTGCAGGAGTTCCGGTTCCGGGCCGGTGCGCCCGGCACATACTACTACTGGGCTGCGACGAGCGATTCCGCGTTCACGGATCGCACGGGCGACGACAGCCAGTTGACCGGCGCGCTGATCGTGGACAGCCCTGCGACCGAAGGAACAACCGACCGCGTCTTCGTGATCGGCGAGTGGCTGGGACCACTCACGCCACCGGACGTTCCGAGAAAGGTTTCCCTCGTGATCAACGGACGCTCATGGCCAGGCACCGAGCGCCTCACGATTCCGTTCGGGCTGCCGGTGGAGTGGCGGGTGATAAACGGGACCGTCGCGGTCCATCCCATGCACCTGCACGGCACGTTCTACACGGTGGAGAGCCGGGGCACAGCACTCAGCGACGTCGTCTACAGCAGTCACGATCGCCGGCTTGTGACCACGGAGCTGATGGAACCCGGCACGACGATGATGATGCGATGGGTTCCCGACCGCGTCGGCAACTGGCTCTTTCACTGCCATCTCCTCGCACACGTCACCGGGCGAATGCGCGACGGCGATGCGGTTGGGAGCCACGTGGCGGACGACGCACACGCCGAGCATGACCCGCAACGTGCGATGGCCGGCCTGGTCCTTGGCATCGTTGTGCAGCCAGGAGACGAAACCGCCGCCCCGGATCTGGAGAGTCATGTCCGTCGCCGCATGACGTTGCACGTGCGCCAGCAGCCCAACCGATACGGCGCCAACCCCGCCTACGGGTTCTCGTTCATCAGCGGCAACGCGCCGGCACCCGCAACGCTCCCTGTCGATTCGCTCAGTCCCCCAATCATCCTGACGAGGGGAGAGCCGGTCACCATCGGCGTGGCCAACGCCATCGACGATGCGATCGCGATACACTGGCACGGCATCGAGCTGGAGAGCTTCAACGACGGCGTGCCGGGATGGAGTGGCGAGTCGGGCCAGATCATGCCAGCCGTGGAGCCCGGGAAAACGTTTGACGTGAAATTCACACCGCCACGCGCGGGCACGTTCATCTACCACACGCACGGTCACGACAGCCGGCAACTGGTGTCCGGTATGTACGGCGCGCTCATCGTGCTCGAACCGGGATCCAAGTTCGATCCCGAGTCCGACCACATCGTGCTGCTCGGCGGCAACGGCCCCGGTACCAAAGCGCTCGAGATGAACCGCTCGACGAACCCGCCCGCGATGCTGCTGAAGGCGGGGCTCAAGCATCGATTCCGGATCATCAACATCTCGACGAACTTCACCCCCACCGTCACGCTTCGTGGGTCGTCGGGCTTGGTGCAGTGGCGTGCCTTGGCGAAGGACGGCGCGGACTTGCCGCCGAACCAGGCGACATTGCGGCCCGCATCGCTCCGGATCAGCATCGGCGAGACGTACGACTACGAATTCGATGCCGTTGCGCCCGGGGACTACCGACTCGAGGTGTTGCGGGGCGGGTTTCTCACCTCCGCGCTCGTGCGGGTAGTGAGATAGGCGATCCCGTTCGGGGAGACCGAGGCGCGCTATGAGCGATAGAGATCGTCGGACGCTACCCATCGCACCTCACATCATCCGCGACATCACAAACACCTCGATGCCCACCAGGCACGCCAACGCCAGGCTGTGCCAGAACACGTACCGCAAGATCTCCCCTTCCTGACCCTGCTGTCCCGTGGCAACACCGGCCACGACAATGCTCTGGGCATCGATCATCTTGCCCATCACGCCACCAGAGCTGTTCGCGGCGGCTGCCAGCAGTGGCGACACGCCCACCTGATTCGCCGAAATCTGCTGCAGATTGCCAAACAGCACGTTGCTGGACGTATCGCTGCCGGTGAGGGCAACACCCAACCAGCCCAGCAGCGGCGAGAAGAACGCGAACAGCATGCCCGTTTGCGCGAAGGCCAATCCCATGGTCGCGTCCAGTCCGCCAAATCGCGTGACAAATCCCAGCGCCATCATGGCCGCGATCGTCACCAGCGATGCGCGCACCTTGAGTAGTGTGCGCCAATAAGTGCGCGCGATCGACGCCGGCTTCATGCCCAACAGCGCTCCCGAAAGCACACCGGTCAGCAACAGCGCCGTTCCACTCGCCGACAGCCAGTTAAGCGTGAAGATGGCGTCTTCCGCTTTGGCCACTGCGACCACCGGTGGTACGCGCATCACCGCTTGATGCAGATAGGGCACGGCAAAGGTCATGATCGATTGTGCGTTCAGCCACGCTTTCACGCTGGGGAATCCCCAGGTGAACAACAGGATCGACAGAATGCCCCACGGCATCCACGCCCGCAGGACTTGGCGTGAGGTGTACTGCGCTCCCGTTGACGATCCGCTGGCAGCCGCTGCGCTGACGGCTTCACCTGGGAAACGCCAGACGCCGCGCGGACGCCAGAATCGCAACAACAGCAACAGCGACAGAATGGACACCAGCGACGCGCCGATGTCGACCAGTGTGGGTCCGAAGTTGTTGCTGATGAAGAATTGCATCACGCCAAAACTCACACCGGCCACGAGGCACGCGGGCCACACTTCCTTCATCGCGCGCCAGCCCGCCATGACCCAGATCAACCAGAAGGGAATGATCATGGCAAACAACGGCAACTGTTTGCCCACCATCGCACTGAGATCGTTCAGCGGCAGTCCCGTGACGCCGGCCAGCGCGATGATGGGAGTGCCAAGCGCACCGAAAGCCACCGGTGCCGTATTGCCGATCAAGGAAAGTCCAGCGGCGGGCAAGGGTTTGAACCCGAGTCCGATCAACATGGCCGCTGAAATCGCCACGGGTGTGCCAAACCCCGCGGCGCCCTCCACGAACGCACCAAAGCAGAAGGCAATGAGCAACACCTGAATGCGTCGATCTTCCGCGATGCCCACCACCGAGTAGCGCACGGTATCGAACGTGCCCGTCTCCACGGTGACGCTGAAAACGAAGATCGCGTTGAGCACGATCCAACCGATCGGAAACAGTCCGTACAGCGCGCCATCGCCAACGGCCGCCAGCGCCAGCGGTATCGGCATGCCGAACACGGCGATCGCGACGGCCATGGCGGCGCCGAGTCCGGCAATCGCGGCGAGATGCGCGCGCACATGCCAGAGACCCAGCAATCCCAGCAGGACGACCACGGGAATGGCTGCGACGAGTGCCGAGGGGAGGAGACTGCCCAACGGCATGTAGACCTGCGACCAGGTGGTGAGCATGCGGATAATGTGGCGCGGAAACAGCGCCGTGGCATCCAGCGCGCGTTACGCCGCTCCCGCCTCCGCCGCCTTGCGCAGCTCCCGCCACACCGACTCGATATGCACCCGGTCCGTTCGGATATTCCCGATCGCCAATCGCAACGTGTACTTCCCATTGAGCTTCGTGTGCGACAGGTATGCCGTACCGCCGGCATTCACGCGCTCCATGATCGCCGCATTGATGCGCGCCAGATCATCCTCGCTCGCCCCTGACGGCGCGAAACGAAAACACACCAGCGACAACGGCACCGGCGCGGTGAGTTCCCATCCACCTTGATAGTGCACCATGCCCGCAAATTCGCGCGCCAGCTCGCAGTGAAAGCGAATCCGCGCCGCCAAGCCGTCGGCACCGAAGGCCCGCAGCACCATCCACAGTTTCAGAGATCGAAAGCGTCGTCCCAGTTGGATGCCGTAGTCCATCAGGTTCACCACGTCGTCCTGCCCCTTGGTGACCAGATACTCCGGCAACAGCGCAAACGCCTGCTTCATGACATCGGGGCGCCTGGTGTACAACACCGAGCAGTCCATCGGGGTGAACAACCATTTGTGCGGATTCACCACCAGCGAATCGGCACCATCCACGCCGTCCATCAGATAGCGTAACTCGGGCACGATGGCAGCCGGACCGGCGTATGCGGCATCGACGTGCACCCAGCAGCCGAA
>JBEBIR010000142.1:0-7896 GCA_040080315.1 Gemmatimonas sp. | reverse complement strand
CGTCGAGACGCTTGCGCCCGACGTGGGCTACGAACGCGCCATCGACATCTATGTGCGTGAACTGGGCGTGCCCGATCCGCTGGCGGCGGTGGTCGCCACACGCACGCTGGTCGCGCTGGGCGAAACGCTGATTCCACTCGCGGAGCCCGCGGTGAACGACGAAGGCACCGCGTCTGCGGTGCCTCTGCCGAAACTCCATCTCGACGACGCCGCCAAACGGCGGCGCGCCTGACGACCTCGCGCTACTTCTTCGTGGTGTCGGTCGCCGGTGCCTTATTCGGCAACGCCGCGGTCAACGAGTCGATCAGTTTCTTGAGCCCGTCGAATCGCACGCCTCCAGCATAGACCCGGTCGCCAATGACCAGCGTCGGTGTGGAATTCACGCCGAGCGCATCGCCGGCCGCCTTGTTGGCCTGAATGCGCGGCAGATTCTTCTGCGTGCTGTAACAGTCGCTGTACGCCTTCATGTCCACACCCAAGGTCTTGGCGTAACCGTCCAGCACCTTGCGCGGATTGCCGGTTGCCATGCCATTCCATTGGTCCTGCCCAGCGTAGATGGCATCGTGCATTTCCCAGAACTTGCCCTGGTCGGCGGCACACGACGCCGCGAGCGACGCGGCCAGTGAGTTCGTGTGGCTGGGCAATGGAAAATCGAAATAGCGAAAGTTTGCCAGGCCCGGTTCGATGATGCGCGCACGAATCTCGGGCTCTTCCAGTACGGCAAACTGGCCGCAACCCGGACACTCGAAATCCGCGAACTCCATGATCGTGATCGGCGCGTTGGGGTCGCCGCGCAGATAGCCCTCGGCCTTGGGCAGACTCGCCATGGCGACCGCATCCAGCGTAATCGGCTTTGGGGTGTTGGCTTTGATGGAATACCAGATACCGACGGCGCCAGCGACGCCGAATAACAACAGCACGCCGTAAAACGGTGCGCGGGACTTGGTAGGGGTTGCCTTTGCCACTCGCTCTCCTTGTCTTCGTCCGGCCACCGGCCGGTAGGTGACAACGAATCGTCGTCGAAACGTGAAGTTATGGCGGAATGTCCGCGCTGGCTACGTCCATCCGCACCGCCCGCTCGCCAGATTTGTCACGCCATGTACGTCGAACACTTGCGAATCCCTGTCGGTTCCGGAGCGCTCCACGCCGAACGCTTCGGCCGTGGTGGCCCTCCCGTCGTGCTGTTGCATGGTTTCGGGACCTGCACGTTTCTCTGGCGACGACTCGCACCGTCGCTGGCCGCCGCGGGATACACGGCGATCGCGATTGACCTGCTGGGTCACGGCGAATCGGACCGCCCCGACGACGCGGGTTACACACTGGCGGCGCAATCCGAGTACGTGGCGCGCGCGGTGGCGGCGCTCAGGTTGCCCGCCGTGACCATCGTGGGACAGGATATCGGTGGATTGGTGGCGCTGTTGCTGGCGGCGAGTCCGCGTGCCCGCGTGGACGGCGTCGTGTTGCTGTCGCCCTCCGATCCGGACGACCTGCCCGGTGCCGAAATTCGATCGCTCCAACGATCGTCGGCACGTGTCGCACTCAATGCGAACACGCTGTTTGGGGCCCAGCCTGCCATTGCGCCGTTGCTGCAGGCGGGGGTCGCCACGCCGGAACACATGCCCGACCTGTTGGTCGCACGGTATTTGGCACCGTTTGTCGGAACGGATGGACTGCGCCAGTTGCTTCAGCGCGCCGCTGCGGTCGAGTTGTCCGAGGACGCGCGGAAGCGAATTGAGGTGGTGTCGTGTCCGGTTCTCGCGGTCAACGGCGACGCCGGCGCGCCTCGTCCCTCGCTTTCCTGGCCCTCATTGCTGCCGTCGGCGGACGTCACCGTGCAGCGCTTGGGCCGAGTGGGCTGGCTGCTACCGGAGGACGCGCCTGATGCCCTCCGGTATCTGCTGCTCGACTGGCTCGACGGCCAACGAAATCGTTGACTGGTGCGTCGTCCTTGCAGAGGCATTGTGTGACGCGTGCCCCTAGGAACGAGCCCGCCGGATCGGTTATATTGTTCATGCTGTGCCGGACGCTCCGGTCAGCCCCGTTTTTCGTCGTACTACCCAGAGGAAATGGTAAAACCCAAGCTTCGTCCACGTCGCGACGTCATGGTGAACTCTCCCTATCAGGAGGCCCGTGACGAGCTGTTCCAGCAGATCATGCAGTGCGGAGTCATCGGCTGTCATGCCGACGATCAGAAGGAGTGGTTTGACGCCACGTTGCAGTACCTGGCCGGACGCTATCCTGAGCTCAAGCCGACTGAAGTCGTCGAGCTGCGTACGCTTGGCGAGCGATTCGCCCAGCCGCCCAAGAGTCAGGTGCAGGAAGCCGCCGCGGTCTGATCGCTCGACCCGGTTGCTGCCCCATGCGCCGTCGCTCACACGAACGCCTCCAAGTCCGAGAGGCGTTCGTCATTTCCGACACCACAGTCAGGGGACGGCGGGCGAGGTTGGGGCGCGCACGCGCTCGCGCCAGAGCATGAGCGTGTAGTCCACCGTTGCGGCGAGGCCCAGCACGGCGACGATCCACACCAGGACACTAACCAGCGAGGGTGCCAGCAAGACCACCAGAAACGTCACCAGCTGCGCGACGGTAACGGCCTTGCCAATGAGTCGCGCCTTGAAGGGGATTGCCCGCAACCAACTGACATTCCGCGCGACGAAAAACCCGATCACCGACATGACGTCGCGAAACATGATGGCGACCGCCTGCCACGCGCTCAATTGTCCACCCATGACATAACTGATCACGACACCAAGCACGAAGAAGCGATCAGCGATCGGATCGAGCAACGCGCCAAAACGTGACGTGCCCTTGGTACGACGCGCCAACCAGCCATCAAGAAAATCCGTCAGCGAGGCAATGCCAATCAGCGCCAGTCGGGTCGGGACGCCTTCGGACGCGACAAAACCCATCGCCAGCGCAACACGCGAGCTGGACACCAGATTGGGCAGCGTGAAGAGCGGCGAATCGGTCATCCCGCATATTACGCACAAACCGACGGGACGTGCCACCTCGCCGTCCGCCGCTGCCGGTTTCCGGCCATCGGGTTATCGTGCGGGATATGAGTGACCAACTGATGCAGTTGGCACCGCTGACCCTGCTCGTCGCGCTGCTGGTCCTGTTCTGGGACATTCTGTTGGCCGGCTGGATGGCGGCTCGACGGGAGGCCCCCAGCGCGTTCCGCCAACTCACCAGCGTGTGCGGTTTGCTGGTGGCGCCCGCCCTGGTCGTGGCCATTGCCACGGGTACCGAAGACGGTGCGCGCACCGTGTCCGGCATCTCTTGGTTGTTGCCCGCTGTGTGTGCCGCGTTCGTGCTGCAGGTGTTGTATGCCATCGTCGTCGGCTTGGTCTCTCCCGTCGTGGCGATCCCGATCCTCCTGTACGACCTGGTCGTGACCGCCGTGGTCACCGGGGACTACCTCGTCGCGACGAATGGCGTCGCGCCATTGCACTTGCAAGCGGCGGTCGCGGCACGTGATGTGGTGTTCGGAATGACCGTGGGGCGCGCGTCACTGATCTCGCCTTACGCGATTCTGGTGCCGATGATCGCGCCCGCGTATCCCGCGCGCTGGCGACTCTCCGCGCTGTCGCGCGCGATTCTGGTGCTCTCCGCCACCGCCACCACAACGGTCATGGTGATCGAGTGGCCGCGCGGCATCGCTGCGGTTCGCAGCTATCGACGCGCCGCCGTGTCGCCCATGCAAGCGAGGCCGCTGGGCGCTTTCGCCATCGGGATGCGATTCCTGCCTGTGCTCGACGGTCCACCGGCCGCGCGCGCGGCCAAGGCGGACCGCACATTGCTGCAGCAGTTTGAACCCGATGCGATTCTGGTCGTGCTGGATGACGACGGCACGCGCAGCAGTGCGCTGGATTCCCTCGCCCGCGTGCTCGAGCCGTTGCGCAGTGACAGCACGGTGATCGCGGTGGCCCTGAGACTCACGCGGCGCCCGGCGCGGGCCGACGATGCCGGCCGCGCCGCGGCCCTCGAACGCGTGCTGCGTCGCCTGCGACCCGAGGTGCTGTTCCCCGCCATGCAGGATCCCATTCCCTCTGTCCTGCCGACGGATGCGCCCAGCATCAGTTGGTGGCGCCTGCTCGTGCGCACGACTGTCGTCGTTCGCGATCGCGTGCGTCCCGCCACGCGAATTGGCGTCGCGCTCTCTCGCATGGACGCTCGTGACAGCGCGTTGTATGCGTGGGCGATCAGGTCGACGTCGGGTGTTGGGGTGATTGGTGCCGTGGCCTTTCCATCATTTTCCGGACTGCCCGGAATCGACGCGCGACTGCGCGCCTTTGACCGATGGCACGTCGGTGCCGATAGCGGTGCGGTGCGCACGCCGACGCATTGGCTGGTGAACGTCGGCGGGCTACCGCACGCGCATGGCGACGCGTCACAATTGGTCGCCATGCGACAGGCACTCGCGTGGGGGTCGAGACGCACCTGGATCACGGCGGTGATTCTTGGAGAACCCGCCGACTACGACGGGGCCATAGGGGTGCGATCGGCCAATGGTCGCGTACGCGTGGCGTGGCCCATTCTCGCCGCCGAAGCGAAGGCCATGCGGGACGTGCGATCGCGCTAAGCGACGTCAGTCACGCGGTCCGCCGTTGCCACGCACAATCCCCTCAACCACGCGCGCGGGGTCGAAGTATCGCTCGGCGAACGACTGCACTTGTGCGGCGGTAACGGTCGCAATGCGTTCGCTATACTCCCGCAATTCGCCAAGCCCACTCCCAAAGAGCCACGCGTCAACCAGTTCACCCATCACGGTGCTCCCAACCTGCTGGCCGATCGCGTGCGCGCCAATCAGATAGCGTCGCGCCCGGTCGATCTCCGTGGCGTCAGGCGCCGCCGCGCGCAGCTTGGCAAACTCGCCCATCAGGCCTTCACGGGCTTCATCTTCGCGCGCCGGCGACGTCGCGATGTACGCCGCGAATGCCCCGCCCACGCGACGCTCCAGCGGATAGGCCGACACCGTATAGGCGAGCGACTGCCGGTCGCGCAGTTGCTCGAAGAAGCGTCCACCAAGACCGCTGGCCACCGCCGACAGCACTCTCGCCGTGAATCGCTCCGGATCGTGGCGCGCAGGACCCGGAAACAGCAGCGACAATGCCGTTTGCTGTTTGTCGCGGTGTTCCACGGCGCGCAATCGCCCGGCCGGCCACTCCTGCGGCACCGGCACATCGTCCTCGCGAAACGAAAGCGCGGTGAACTCGCGCGCGATCAATGAAAACGTCGCGGCCGGATCGACATCCCCGACGACGGCGATGACCGTGGCGCCGCGCTGGATCTGCTCCGCATGGAACGCGCGCACCATCGCAGTGTCGATGGACTCCAGGGACTCGGCGGTGCCGATGACCGTGCGAGCGTACGGATGCGCGCCATACGCCGCTTGCGTGGCCAGTCGCGCGGGCCACCGGACCATGTCGTCACGCAATCGCGTGACCTCCGCCAATGCGAGTGCGCGTTCCGTGTCGACGCCGTCATCGGGAAACGACGGATGCTGTGTGATATCCGCCAGCGTAGCGACGGCGGCGGCCAGATAGCGAACGGGCACGGACAATGACCACCCCAGACTCTCCAGTGCAGCGGACACGCTGATGCTGGCGCCCAACTCTTCCACCGCTTCGGCAATCTGCGCGCCGCTGCGTGTCAACGTACCCTTGAGCATCGCGTGCGCCGTCAGGCGGGCAAGCCCCTCGCGCCCGTCAGGGCCGGCCGACGCTCCCCCTCGCTGAAACATCCCAATGCTGGCCAATGGCGCGCCCTTTTTCGGCAGCACCAGCACCGACACACCGCCGGATAGCTCGCGCACATGCACGCCGTCGAGCACGCGTGCCTGCTCCATCGTCCTGGCGCGGGTCGATACGGCGAGCGGCACACCGTACGCGGGCGTGGGTATGTGCGGAGGCGGCAGGACACTGCTGCCCTGCCCTTCCGCATCGCGAAGCCACTGGTTCAGTGCGTCGGCATCGGTGGCCAGCGGACGCGTGCGCGTCGGGTGATAGCTCACCACCGACATCTGCGACAGTTCAAGATGTCGTTGCGTGGCGTCCTGCAGCGTGTTGGCCTGCAGGGAAAACAGTCGGTCGTAGTACGACGTCGCGCAGGCGATGCCGCCAATCGCCTCCCACGACGCGAGATAGGCGGCTTGTCCGTCCATCGTCTCCAACCGACGCAGCCAACGCGCTTCGAGAATGCGCTGCGCGCGCACGACCTCGCTGACGCGAAACCCCTGTGTGCGCGCGGCGTCGACTTCGCGCCACATCTGCTGCGCGGCCAGCGGCGCGTACTCGCCGGTCGCTTCCGCCTGAACAACGAACACCCCCACGTCGCCGGTGGTGTAGTGCCACGCCGATACCGACGACGCGAGTTGGCGATCGCGCACGGCGCGATACAGGCGCGACGCGCGGCCCGTGCCCAAGGCGACCCCGGCGAGGTCGAGCGCCGGCGTGTCCGGATGCGCCACGTTCGGCGCGCGCCACCCGAACGCGACCTGCTGTTGTGCGATGTCGCCCGACATCTCCCGCAGGCGAAACCCCGGTGGCGTCCGCTCAACCGGACCGATCTCGCGTGGAACCGGCGCACTGGGCATCGCGCCGTGTCGCGCGTACACTTCGCGACGCACGACCGCCGGATCGATATCACCAACGATGGAGATGATCGTGTTCGACGGCTGATACCATGCGCGATAAAAACTGCGCACGGCCTGCGCGGTGAGCGTTCGCAGTCCGGCCTCGTCGCCGATGCGCCACCGACGAATGCGATGGTGATCGTGCAACAGGGCGTACAGCGACTCGATGGTCACCGCCGCGGGCGTGTCTCGCTTGCGTTTCGCTTCCTGAATGATGACTTCGAGTTCGCGCGCCAGTTCACCATCGTCGATCAGCGAGTTGGCGTAGGCGTCGAACTGAATGTCGAGGCCCTGCGCGAACGAGGCCGACGGCAACACCGTGTAGTAGCTGGTGTGATCGTAGATCGTATGCGCGTTGAGATAGCCGCCGTTGGCTTTGGTTTCGCGCGCGATGGTCCCGACGCCTCGCGTCGGGGTTCCCTTGAAGAACATGTGCTCCAGCACGTGCGCGATACCCACACGCTCGTCGCACTCATCGAAGTAGCCAGCCTTCACGTGCGTCACGATGGCCACCACGGGGGCCGTGGCATCCCGTCGCACCAGCAGCGTCAGCCCGTTGGGCAGAACCTCGCGCTCGGTCTCGTGATGCAGCGCGAGGCCCTCCCCAACCGTGATGCGACTCATGGCGGCGGAATCGCGGGTGCTGGTGGTGGCAGGAGTACGGGCGCAGACAGACATGGAATCCATTCGCCGGGACCCGCGCGATCGGCCCACCGTTTGGCCTCGTCAAATCGGCCCAACCGATGCAGCGCGCAGGCCAGAAATCCCTGCGACAGGCGATCGGCCGGATTGAGCTCGATGGCCCGCACGTAGAACCGTCGCGCCAGTTCGGGCTGCCCGTCGGCCAGCAGCGCGGCGGCCAGTTCCCGTTGTGCCGCAGCGTTGGACGGATCGAGACGCACGGCGGCCTCAAGGAATCGTCGGGCGCGCGCAAGATCGCGCTCTTCGCGCGCAATCCGTCCCAGATACACCAGCGGACGCGCATCATCGGCATGGTCCTGCGCGAAACGCGCGAACGACGTACGCGCCACTTCTCGCGCGCCGCGCTCGTACGCCGAAACGCCCGCGTCGTAGTCGCGCCCAGCGTTCCACTGCCACAACATCCACGCGCCAGCGCCCGCCACCAGGATGAGCAACACCGCACCAATCGCGAATCCAGTCGTGGCATACCACTTTCGCGCGGTGGCAGTGCCGGCGGCCTGCCAGGCGTCAGCGCCGCCCGAGGTGGACGTCGGCGCCGACGACGCCATGGGCGCTGCCGC
>JBEBIR010000876.1:0-1685 GCA_040080315.1 Gemmatimonas sp. | reverse complement strand
GACGAAAGCGACACGCACCCGCTCGCCGACGCTCCGCTCGCGCGCGACCTCGGCGAGCACGGCGCGCGCCGCGCGGAGCAGCGACTCGGGCGTCGGCGCTCCGCGCAGGAACAATGCTCAAGCTTGGATCTCTGAAAAATCGTATCATAGCCAAATTAGGCAAGCTTCGAGCGGCTCAATAGACCTGCGTTACCTTCCACCTTCCCCTCACCCAATGGCTAGGGCAGCGCTCCTACGGGCTCTACCTCTACCACTATCCGATTTTTCTCGCGCTGGAAGTGTGGAGAGTTCCCGGCGACCTCTTGAACTTTGCCTTCGTGGCCTTCACCAAGATTGCGTTGTCGCTAGTGGTGACCGAACTGGCCTGGCGCTTCGTCGAGCAGCCGATCCTCGATCTCAAAAGGCACTTTGTGGCGGCGGGCGAGCGACTCGCGTGATGGTCGGGTGGCACCAGACAGCGGCCGGTGGATGAACCCAGCAGAGGACGCGATGCCCACTCCCGCTCGACCACACACATGGCGTGCCCACACGTGGCGCAACTGGTTGCCGATCGCGCTTGGTTTCGTGCTGGCGCTGATCGGCCTCGAGCTTGCGCGCACGAAACTCGTCGTCAAGCTCGAGGAAGCGGCGCTCGGGCAGGACACGCAGTTTGCGTTCGGTGCCAGCGATGCGGTTCGCGTGCTTTGCATGAATGCGAAGGACGGCCGGGATTGTCTGACCTCATACGAGGTTGCCAAGCGGCCGCCTGCCATACTGTGGCTCGGTAATTCGCAGCTCCCGGCCATCAATCGGGTAAAGCCCGGGGATCTGCCGACGCCTAAAGTTTTGCACGCTTTGGTGCGCCCGCGCGGCCACTATCTCGTGACCTATGCCCAGCCCAATGCCAACCTGATCGAACACGGCCTCGCCTTCACCGCACTCGGCCCGCTGTACGACACGCGGTTGCTGATCTTGCCGGTGTTTCTCGACGACATTCGCGAGCAGGGCGTGCGTCAGAACGTTGCCGAGTTCCTCGATACGCCGAGCATCCGCGCGGAGGTCGAGCGTTCACCGGTGTGGCCGCATATCGCGCCGAATTTGTCGCGCGGCGGCAGTGGAGAACACGAAAACGCGGAAGCCGCGAGCCTGCAGCGCACGTTTGAGACCGCATTCAACGCCAAGCTCGAGGCTTGGTGGCCGTTGTGGCGAAGCCGGCCGAATCTCAGAGGCCTGCTCGGCTTTTCCGTGCATAACGCGCGCAACCGGCTGCTTGGCATCAATGCCCAGTCCAAGCGCAAGGTCGACGACACTGTCTACAAGGAAAAGATGGCGGTGCTCGAGGCCATTCTCACCCATGCGCGCGAACGCAAGGTGAAGGTGCTGCTTTATGTGCCGCCATTCCGGCTTGATATTCCCGGGCCCTATATCGACGCCGACTACGCCAAACTGAAAGCCGACCTGCAGAACTTCGCATCGAAGTACGGCGCTCACTTCGCAAACCTCGAAAACGTCGTGCCGGGGCCCGAATGGGGCATGGTGGTCGATCCCGTGTACGGTTTCAGCGACTATGATTTCATGCACTTCACCGGCGAAGGGCATCGGCGGCATGCAGTAGCGCTCGACCGCGAATTGCGGAAAATGGGGTTCTGACCGTGCTCTTCAATTCCGCGACCTACGTCCTGCTTTTCCTGCCGCTCGTCACGGTG
>JBEBIR010000875.1:0-1688 GCA_040080315.1 Gemmatimonas sp. | reverse complement strand
TCACCGTACTTCCACGGCCGTCCGATTCTGGTCGCCCAACTGGCGTCGGTCGCCATCGTCACCGTGTTCCCGTACACGACCAGTCCGGTTGTCGGTGAGACGGTATTGGCACTGGCGAGGGCCGTCGCATAAATCGTCGATGATGCCGTGGTCGCAAAGAGTCGGCCGTAGAAATCGTGCGTGTTGACCGCAGAATACGAGACAACACCGGAAGAGTTGGTGGACTTCCGGAACACCTTCCGGGCCACCAGCAGTTCGCCAAGCTCGACGCGTTTGGCTTCGATGGCGGTCTGCGTGGGCTCGATGTGGTTGGTGTCATGACAATTCTCGCATGCCGCCTCGTTCACGATCAATGAGTGACCACCCACTTTCTGGACCGGGTCATACTTGTTCATGTGGCACGAGGTGCACGTGTTGGTCGAGTGCTGCCAGGTGCGTGTGTAGGTCTGCCCGGTGTACTCGTACCCGTTGATGCCTTTGAACAGGTTGGACTGGTTGCCATCATGCACCGAGAAGCTCTGTCCGACCTGATAGTTCACCGGCGCGTTGTCATCCTTCGTGGGCAAGAACGGGAAGAATGGCAGTTGGTTAAACGACTTGACGACGCCCAGAGAGTCCGTATACCGCTCGGAAGTCACGCCGCGGATCTGATGACAGGTGACGCAGAGGTTGTTGATCTTTCCGAAATCGGTCGCGGTCAGGTTGCGGTTGTAGTTCAGGAAGACCGGCGTGTTGGTGCGCAGGGTCTGCGCGTTGGTGTCAGCACTGAAATCGAAACTCCGATGCGTGTGACACGTCCCGCAGGTGATCCGTGTCGCGTCCGGGTTGTCGCTGTTCACAACAAACGTCCCGGCGCTCGTGATCTCCCGGAAGCCCTCGTTGGTGTGGCACCGCGCGCAGTACTTGGTGTTCCGGCTTGTGCTCGTCGTGCCGGTGTAGTGCTTCGACAGGTGATACTCGTCGTACTTCACGCTCATATTCGTGGTGGAGTGGCAGCCGAGACATACATTGTTGGCGTCCTTGCCATTCGTCCCATTGCTTCCACCCGCACCGTCTTCTCCCGGTGCACCTGCCGGTCCCATGGGTCCTTCGCACGCGGCCAGCAGTGCGCCGGCGAGTATGATGGCGAGTCGGAATGTTCTCATATGGCAAGCCCGCTCCAGGGCTGTAATCCGGAAAGTGTAAGGCGAACTACGTAGGTACTTCTACTGCATTAATCTTCGTCGGTGTCAGCGCCGATCGCGGTAAGGTTTCGCCGCATCGTTTGTAGGGAAATTTCCGCTCGAAATTCGGACATCTTTCGGCGGAAAGGCCCGACATCGACTTGACCCCGTTCAATGCGCGCTCCATCGTTCGCGCACGATGACTCGCCCACTCGCCGTACTGCTCTCGTTTGCCGTGGCGTTTGGTATCACGGTCCCAGCGCATGCGCAACACCCCGATTTGAGCGGAACGTGGGTGTTGCGACCCGATTCAGTCGTCGGGCGCACGGTAGCGACGACCGGCGATGCGGCCTTCCCCAGGGGTGATATGGGAATCGGCTGGGGGTCTCCAATCACCATTGGGCAGACACCCGCGCGACTCAGCATCGCGTTCGACGCATTCACCGCGTACGATCTGCAGCCCAAGGTGCGTCTCGCCTACGCACTCGACGGGGCGGAGTCGTCCAATGCCGTGGTAATGGGGAG
>JBEBIR010000874.1:0-1689 GCA_040080315.1 Gemmatimonas sp. | reverse complement strand
GCGCGCGCCTGCGCGGCAATGTTCCTGCACGCGTTGCGTGTAGATGCGATCGCCCGTCTCGGCGTTGAACCGGTTCATGTCCAGCCCGAGGGACTGCGCATACCCGGCCAGCGCGGCTGGCGCGAGGTGATGGACCTGGCTGAACAACAAGTGGTGCATCGGCCAGAACTGGCCTTGTGCAGCGGCCGCCTTGGCTGCCTCAGCCGCCAGTTCCTCGTTCGGATGGACTTCCATCAAGGGGAAATGCCGGAAGACAAACCGCATCCGACCGCGTTGGGCTTCGACGAGATGTTGCATCAGCGGCTCGGCCTGAATACAGGCGGGGCACTCATAGTCTCCGTATTCCAGCAGCGCCAGCTTCGCGTGCGCGTCGCCCAGCACGCGGGCTCCGTCGATTCCAGGCACGGCGGTGCTCAGCTTGAGCGTGTTCCGATCGATCTCAAAGCCTTCGCCCTTCGGGCTCAGGCGGACATGGGCCCGCGTGTCGACGCTTTGGGTGACGAAGCCCGCGTTGTCGCATGCGAAGGAAAAGGCCATCGTGAAACAAGCCGCGTGAGCAGCGGCCAGGATCCCCTCGGGGTTCATGCCCCGGCGGTCGTCCTCGAACCGGCTGGCTTCGCGCTCTTTTCAGAGAATCCGTGGCTTGCAACCTTGAGCATGAATGCATAAAGATCATCGTGTGTAGTTGTGTGGTCAATTGCCAGATCGTTGCGGTCGAGGTGGCAGAGGAGAGACACCAGGGCTGTTCGCTTGTTTCCATTGTGGAATGGGTGGTTGCAGCATATGCCGAACGTCAGCGACGCCGCGTTCGAAGTGGGCGTGTTGTACTTGAGGCGGCTGTCATAGCCGGTGAATTGGCGGGATACCGCTGATTCGAGAAGATCGTGTGACTTGATCCCGGCTGGGCTGATTGGGTCAGCAGCTGCGGCAAAGTCAGCAGCGAGTGTTTCGTGGATTGCCAGTACATCGGAGGCGGTAAGGGTCAACATGCGGCCATGCTACTTCAGGCCTTGGCGGTGAAGGAATTGAGCGCTCTAACGTGTGAGTTCAGCCGCGTGCGGAGGCCGCAGGCCGGAGCACGTCGGCTGGAACGAAGGGTTGGGCGTCACTTCCGTAGCGCACTGGTGAATTCCTCGGGCGATACGTCTGCTTGCCGTAGGACGCCAGCAAGGGTGCCGACTTTCACTTCTGCGTGCAGTGGCACGACGCAGCCTTTTGACTGGCGGCGCAAGATGACGTGGCTGCCACTTTGACGAAGCTGGATAAAGCCGAGGCGCTCGAGTGCGCGGACAATGTCCGCGCCAGACACTCGCGGCAGTTTAGGCATGCGCTGGACCTGGGACGGTGAACATTGTGACCAGGGGGTGCCCAAGCGCCGGGAGCGGGAACTCCGAGAGGTACAGAGCGGTAGCTTCTCGGAGATGGGCAACTGCTTCTTCGACTGTCTCGCCCTGGGTAGTAGTGCCCGTCTCTGGATTCAAGGCAGTGAAGCCACCTTCTTCGGCATGTGTAAGAACGGCTGTGAGTTCCATCGCGCACCTCGGGTGATTGGCTGGCTAGGCGCCATTATCGCTCCGGGTGGCTTGGCGTGACGCCCAACGTTTGAGGTGAGCCGCGTGCGGAGGGCGCAGCCCGGAGTACGTCGGCTTGACCGAAGGGTTGGGCGTCACTGCGGCGGAGGGGCTAGCG
>JBEBIR010000141.1:0-7918 GCA_040080315.1 Gemmatimonas sp. | reverse complement strand
GGTCGATCGGCCCAACGCGCCGGCCGGCATCATTCGCATGGAGTCGGCGCGTGGGGAGCCCATGGGGTGGGCGCTGTGGAGTCCGGCGTCGGAGATCTCACTCCGACTGATTGAAGCACATCCGGCACGCACGCCCGACGCCACCTGGTGGCACACGCGCTTGTCCGCCACGATTGCGCGTCGCGCACCGTTGAATGCGCAGGCGAACGCGTTTCGATTGGTCCATGGTGAAGGTGACGGGCTGCCATCGCTGGTGGTCGATCGTTACGCCGATATTCTTGTGGTGCAACTCTTGTCGGCCGGATTGGACGCGTGGACCGACGAGATTGTCGACGCGCTGGTGCAGATCACCGGCTGTACGGGTGTGCTCGCGCGACATGATCCCGGTGCGCGCGGACGCGAAGGGTTGGTGCGTGAGGTGCGTTTGCTGCGCGGCGAAGTCCCGCGCCGCGTCGAAGTGACGGAACACGGCATCCGCTATTTCGCCGCGCCGTGGGATGGCCAGAAGACTGGCGCGTTTCTCGATCAGCGGGAAAACCGCGTTTTGGTGGGCGCACATACACGCGGCGAAGCGCTGGACTGTTTCGCGTACCATGGATCGTTCGCACTGCACATGGCCGCGCGCGCCACGCGCGTGACCGCCCTGGATGTGTCGGCACCGGCCTTGGCACGCGTGTCGGAACACGCGGCACTCAATGGGTTCGACAACATGGTCGCACACGAGGGCGATGCCTTCGAGGTGATGCGCGAATTTCATCGCGAGGGTCGCCGGTTCGACACGATCGTGGTGGACCCGCCGGCATTCGCGAAAACGAAAGCGTCACTCCCCGGCGCACTGCGCGGGTACAAGGACATCAACCTGCTGGCCATGCGACTGCTGACACCGGGCGGCATGCTCTTCTCGGCCAGTTGCAGCTTTCATCTCAGCAAGTCGGCGTTTCTCGAGATGCTGCAGGACGCCGCCGCGGACAGTGGGCGTTCGATGGTGCTGCGTGCCCTCACCGCACAGCCCATGGATCATCCGGAACTGCTGACGGTGCCGGAGACCGGCTACTTGAAAGGGGTGTTACTGAGTACTGAGAACTGAGTACGGAGAACTGAGTACTGAGTACTGAGTGCTTAGTACTCAGTACTCGGTTTTCGATATGCGGCGAATGTGGTGCCCTTCACGTGCTGCAACGGGATTGTTTGCACCAGACTGTTGAGCGCGCGAAAGACACCAGGCGCGTGGCGCGGTCCCGCGTAGTCGTGCCACAGCACCAATCCGCCCGGCTTCACAATACGCAACGCCTTCTCCGAATCGGATAGGACGTACGACTCGGCGTGCGATCCATCGACAAACACCAGGTCGGCCCAATCGCGGTACGGCGATTCGTCGAACTGCTTGCTGTCTCCGTACAGCTGTTCAATGCGCTCGGCGGCCGGCGTGCCGCTGTAGAGGAAGTCGGTGAAGTCCGACTCCACCAGTGCGAATTTCACGTCGGTCTTGTCGTCGCCCGGGGCGACGCTGTACTCGTCGCGTTGCGTTGGCGCCAAGGTGAGGGTCACGATGCGCGCGGTGTCCGGCGCGTTGCGGCTCCAGAGGTAGGCCGTTTTGCCGGTGCAGGTGCCAATCTCGAAGCAGGTCTGCGCGTGCTTGGCGAGCACGGCCAATATCCACGCTTCGCCGTCACTGGTGCCGCCCGGCACACTCACGGGTCCGCGTCCGACAAAATGCACTTCCGTGGCGAGCGTCGGACCATGCGGACCCGCGGCAAAGACCGAATCCAACTCCTCCAGCGGAATAGACGGCAGCGGCCATGGCCGAAACGCAAACATCGGTTCGCCACGCTGCGACTTTCGCCGATAGCGCTCTTTGAAGTACGCCGCTATCGCCAACGCGGCGATGAGCCAGGCGGTCAGGGCCATGTCCAACTCTCCATGGAGAGAACTGAGTACTTAGTACTCAGTACTTAGTACTAAGTACGGCGTCAAGCTATACTGATCGGCATGCCCACTCCGGCGCAGCACATCGGAATCGAAGCCACGCGACTGCGCCGCGAGCGTCGCGGTATAGGGCGGTATGTGCGCAACATGCTTCGGTGGATTCCTGTGCACCGGCCGGACGTCAGATTCACCCTGTACGTGCGACGGCCGAGTGACGTTGCCGCGGTGCAGCAGCAGCTCGCCGATATTGACGTCACACTTCCCGATCGCACCACGATCGTACCGGTGTCGGCCTTGCGCGAGTCCTCGGCAGACGTGGTATGGTACCCGTGGAATTGGCTCAATCCGGCTACCCGCAACACCGCGATGGTGGCCACCATCTGTGACGTCGCGCATATGCGGCAGTTTGACGGACGTTGGTGGAAGGTGCTCAAGCGATACAAGTACCGTCGTCGATTCTTGCACACGATCCGTGACGCCGATCTGATCATCACGATTTCGCAGTTCATCGCGCAGGAGATTCAGGAGCGACTGCAGGCCGACCCCGACAAGATTCGGGTGACGCTGCTGGCGACTGATGACATGACGGTGTCCGCAGCATCGGAGGTGCTGCCGAAGCTGGGCGTCAGCGGGCCGTTCTTTTTGACGGTTGGCGCGCACGATGCGCGCAAGAACCTGGTGACGTTGTATCGCGCGATGGAACTCCTGCACGAGCGCGGCGAAATCGTGCCGCTGGTGCAGTGCGGTCCAGGCAACACGCGAGCGCGTTACCCCTTCATCAAGTCGGCCGGCTACGTCTCCGATGCGGAACTGGCGGCACTTTATCGGCAGGCGACAGCGCTCGTCTTTCCGTCGCGCTACGAGGGGTTCGGATTGCCCGTTGCCGAAGCGATGGCGGCCGGCGGACGCGTGGTGTGTGCCGACGCCAGTTCGTTGCCCGAGGTGGTGGGATCGGCCGGATTGTTGTTTCCATGGAATGATGCGGAGGCGCTGGCCGCGCAGCTCACGCGTCTCTTGCACGACGAGGCGTTGCGCGCGCAGCTCACGCGCGATGGTCTGGCGCGTTCGCGCCTGTTTCGCTGGACCGACACCGCGCAGCAGACGCTGGCCGTGTTTGACGAAGCGCTGGCGCGGCGTCGTCAGCGCTGACAGGCGCCGCAGTAGTAGGTGCTGCGACCGGATTGCGTGATGCGCCGAATGGGACGCGCGCAGCGGGAACACGCTTCGCCTTCGCGTCCGTACACGCGCCACGCGCTCTCGTCGGCGCGATCGGCACCGTCGCGCGCGTAGTACCGGCCAACCGTCGCGGCGTTGAGGACCTCGCGAATCGCGTCGCGCAGTGCCGCGACCCGAGCGCGTGACAACGACGCGGCAACGCGCGTTGGATGCACGCGCGCGACCCATAGCGCCTCGACCGCGTAGATGTTGCCCAGACCGGCCACGACGCGCTGATCGAGCATCGTTGGCTTGATCGGCGCGCGACGACTGGCCAGCGCTTCGCGGAGCGCGTCAACCGTGAACCCGTCGTCCAGGGGCTCAGGACCGAGCACCGGCAACTGCAGCGCTCCCGGCGGGTGCAGTCGCAGCACACCCAACGCGCGCGCGTCGGTGAGTGAGATGCGCGTTCCGTCGGTTAAGGTGAAGCGCGCCCGTTCCTGTGGAGGAGGCGGGTCACCGTCGCGACCGAACGCCCAGTCGCCCGTCATCCGGAAGTGGACCTCCAGCACGTGGCCGTCGTCGAGGGTCACCAGTTGCATCTTGGCGCGCCGGGTCACCTCCGTTATTTGTCGGCCTACCAGGCGCCGGCAGGCCGCTGGCGTGAGCGAACGGGCCAGCGAAGGGTGCAGCGCCTGAACGCGGGCAATGGTGCGTCCGACG
Source organism: Gemmatimonas sp. (assembly GCA_040080315.1). Classification (GTDB taxonomy): domain Bacteria; phylum Gemmatimonadota; class Gemmatimonadetes; order Gemmatimonadales; family Gemmatimonadaceae; genus Gemmatimonas. The sequence continues at coordinate 4,114 of JBEBIR010000141.1, read as the reverse complement.
GCGGCCTGACGCAGCTGGCGGGCAGCGTGTTCAACCTCTGGAAGTTCGGGCATGTGGAAGGATTTCGGGCGAGACGAGGCTACAAATCTGATGTCGGATGTGTGAGGTGGGCTGTTCGAACCGCCGTGCAACTTCAAAATCGACAGTGGATTACCTCAAAGCCGGTCACAATTGACTCTTGCGCAATTTCGCCATTCGCCTACTTTATCCACAATCTTCCACATCGGAGCATGTCCTTCACGTCCCAACGGTCCCTCAAGCACGAGTACGAACTGTACGTCGAGCGCGAAATCGAGGACTACAAGGACTCGGTGACGCGGAGCGCGCTGCTGAAGATTGGCGATGAGGCGGTCGCGACCTTGATGAATCAGGCGCAGATCACGCTCACGGAGATCGTGGTGTGGCAGGAGGTCGACCGGATCATCGCGCGCCGACTCCGGTTGCCCACCTATGCGACGTGGCGACGCCGTCGGCTCAAGGTGCTTGAGGAGTATAGCAAGCCGGAGCATTGGGGGATTCACCCGGATGCCGCGCTGGTTCGCGCCTTGATTGACTCCTCCGACCGCAACGTGCTGGTGGCGGGTGCGGAGCGCGAGGGGCCGGCGCTTTATCTGGCCGCGCGAGGCTGTGCAGTCACCGCCGTCGAGCCTGGTGCCGATGCCGTCGAGCGCGTGGTGCGGGCGGCCGAAGCAGCGGGACTGGGGCAGCGCGTGCGCAGCTATTGCGCGGAGCTCGGTGCCTGGTCGCCCGACGTCGAACTGCACGCGGTGGTCTGTTCGCCGACCGCGTTTGCGGGATTGTCTTCGGCAGACCGGGCGCGGGTCATCGAGGTGCTGCAGAGCGCGACGGTCGACGGCGGCGTGCATCTCGTCGAAACGATCGCGGCGGGCACGGATACCGAAGCGTTGGAGGAGTTGACCTCCAGCTATCGTGGCTGGGCCATTTCGATCGACCGCGGTGCGGGTCGTCCGGAGACGTTTCTGGCGCGCAAGCAGGCTGCAGTCGCCTGAGTGCGGGACGCTGGACGTGTGTCAATAAGATACGCTGTCACGTGCTGCCGGAGTGTCGGAGAGACACGAAAACACGGTCAAGCGCTGGCAGTGCCTAGCTAAGTACTTGCCAGTAAACAGCTTGAAAATACGGATCGCGTGGCATCCACCGTGCATAGCATCACAGACATGCGACTACGTCTATCAGCAAAAGAGCAACAGGAAGCGGTCGGAATCGTGATTTCCGACGGTGGACGCAGCGATGCTGCGCCGAGGTTTTCCGCGTTTGTGTGGGGACCTGTGCCAGAAGACGTGGACACGCTTGACGAGGTCCGGGAGCTACTGGCCGCGTCGTAGCGCGACGCAGACGGAGACGTGAAAGGCGCCGGCAGACATGCCGGCGCCTTCGCGTTTACTGAACTACGAGACTGCTCAGACGAGCAGCTTACGCAGCGGCCGGAGCCGGCGCGGCAGCCTTCTTGGCGCGCTTGGCAGGCTTGCGAGCCTTCTTGGTCGCTTTCTTCTTGGTCGCTTTCTTCTTGGTGGCCTTACGGGCGCCCTTCTTGGTGGCCTTACGCGCGCCCTTCTTTGCGGCCTTGCGCGCGCCCTTCTTCGCTACCTTGCGCGCTCCCTTCTTGGCGGCCTTGCGGGCGCCTTTCTTCTTGGTGGCCTTACGGGCGCCCTTCTTTGCAGCCTTACGCGCGCCCTTCTTTGCAGCCTTGCGGCCACCCTTCTTCGCCGCCTTCTTGGCGGCCTTCTTGGCAGGAGCCATGTTACAACTCTCCTCTAGGGAGGTTCTGGCGCTTCCTTTCCCCCGGTGGAAAAGGCGAGCTCACGCAGCGTGACCGTGCCGAAGCACGAGTCGCTACGCGCTACACGGCCTCTCAGAGGCGCGTGCAGGGGATGACTCGCCCGTGGGCAGGGCGAGCAACAGGTGGGAGGATCCACCGCGTGGTAGGGGCACGGTGGCCGATGCAGGGCACCCGCTCGACGCGATGAACGCGGAGCGATCGTTGGGCGCGCCACTCGCGGGGCGCAGCACCTGGGTCGTCGAGGTGACGACAGAACTCACCGTCGCAAAAGGCGACGATGACCACGCCGCGGTCGGGAAACCCGAACCGTCGGCGAATCGAGGTGCCGCACCTGCGGCACCGACCTTCCGGTGGAACTCGTGTCGTTTTATCGCCACGCGATTCCAGTTAGGACTGCGCACCCCGCCAACCCGAGATTCGTGAACCGCGTGAACTCGTGAAGCGAGGATGTGGAGATCATGCGCAAGTCGTTGATATGACGCGAATATACGCGTGGATAATTGCATCGCGCAATAGCGCGTATAAAGAACGCGCGCGAATACAGAAGGCAACATTTCCAGAGACTCGACGTTTCGACCCCGCTTTTGGCCTACCAATGGGATCCCCGGCGTGCGAGTTTTGACCCGCGCTACTTGGCCGCGCGCGGTGTGTCGAACCTCGTTGACCACCCGTTTCTCCTCTGAGAATTTGACGGCCGAAGCGTAGACCTCCATCGGAGCACCCGTGAAAGCGTTGGTCAAAACGTCGGCAGGAAAGGGGCTGACGCTCACCGAAGTGCCCGTGCCAACCTTCCGTGACAACGAGGTGCTCATCAAAGTGCGGAGTGCCGGCGTCTGCGGTACGGACGTGCACATCTACGAGTGGGACGCCTGGGCCGCCGGTCGCTGCAAGCCGCCGTTCGTGGTTGGACACGAGTTCGCCGGTGATGTGGTGGCCGTCGGCAGCCTGGTGGATTCGGTGAACGTCGGCGACCGGGTGACCGCCGAAGGGCATATCGTCGACGAGCGATCGATCTTCAGCCGCACCGGAAATGCCCACGTCGATCCGAGCACGCGCATCATCGGGGTTGATCGCGACGGCTGTTTCGCCGACTTCATCGCCATGCCGGCCACCAACGTGTGGCACCTGGACGACGCCATCAGCTATGACATCGGCGGCATTCACGACCCCATGGGCAACGCGTTTCATACCGCGCTGACGGCGAACATCCCGGGTGCGATCGTGCTCATTACCGGCTGCGGTCCGATTGGCGCCTTTGCGGTGGGCATCTGCAAGGCGGCCGGCGCGGCACGCATCATTGCCACCGATGTGAACCCGCGCCGTCTGGAGCTGGCGCGCGCGATGGGGGCTCACGATGCGTGTTTGCCGGACGACGCTCGCCGCGCGGTCATGGCCGCCTCTGACGGAAATGGTGCCGACGTGGTGCTCGAGATGTCCGGCGTTCCATCGGCGGTTCATCAGGCATTCGCGTTGGCCCGCCCGGGTGGGCGCGTGAACATGCTGGGCATCCCCTCGAAGACCATCGACATCGATTTCGCCACCGAGATCATCTTCAAGGGGCTGACGATCTATGGCGTCGTCGGGCGGCGCATGTACGACACCTGGCACCAGATGAGCCGGTTCATCCGATCGGGCAACTTCGATCCCACGCCGGTGATCACCCATCGACTGCCGCTGTCGGCGGTGGATGAGGCAATGCATCTCATCAAGAGCGGCGAGGCGGGCAAGATCATTTTTCAGATCTAGTGACCAAGACCGTTTGAAACCACAGAGTTCGCAGAGGGCTGTTCTCTGCGAACTCTGCGAACTCTGTGGTTGATTTTCGTAAGAGGTTGAGAAGTCATCGTCAGCAGGCATTCACCAATCACCGTCGTCCCCGTGTCCAACCTCGCTGCTGAACTGCAATCCGATCTTGACGCGCTGAAAGCTGCGGGCACGTACAAGCGGCTCAACCACCTCGAGTCGCCGCAAGGGGCGCGCGTGCACATGGAAGGGCGCGGCGAGGTGATCGTGCTCTCGTCCAACAACTACCTCGGGCTCGCCAACGAACCGTCCGTGGTCGCGGCCGGCGTTGACGCCCTGCATCGATTCGGCGCGGGAACCGCGTCCGTGCGCTTCATCTGCGGCACGTTCACCATCCATCGTGAACTCGAAAGCGCCATCGCCGGATTCGTCGGAACCGAGGCCTCGCTTTCATATGTATCGGCGTGGAACGCGAACGAGGCCCTCACACCCAGCATTGCGCGCGAAGGCGACTTTGTGGTGAGCGACGCGCTCAACCATGCCTCGATCATCGACTCGGTGCGTCTGGCC
>JBEBIR010000140.1:0-7922 GCA_040080315.1 Gemmatimonas sp. | reverse complement strand
GGATTGATCGGGGCAGCCATGGAGGATTCGGTCGAGGTCTTTACTGTCGTGCTCGCTAAAGCGGCTTATTGTACAGAAAAATGGTCGAGTTCCGCAAAATTGCCAACTGGAAATCGAAAATCAGCTGTCGATAAATGCGTGATACGCAAACTTCTGCGCGCGACGCGTCAATTATGTGGAAATACCATATAAACACCGAACAAAACTGGGACGGGCGTTACCGATGCTGCGCCGCAACTAGTCCCGATCCGGCGATGGCCGCCGTGACGACGCAGGCGACGCGCCCGCAATCGGCGCGCCCGCCGTGATTGCCAAGCGGAGTCGTTCGATCTGACGCTCGTTCTCCGCGAAGTAGAGGGCCAGCAAGTTCGCCGACCGTATGACAATCGGCGTCGACGGCCACGGAGTCACCGAGTCACCCAGCGGAGCCATGCGCACGGTGTCGAGGCGCATGAGTGCTTTTCTGAGCGCCGTCGAATCGGCGAAGAAGAAGGCGAGCAGAGTATCCGTCACGGCCACGCGATAGCGAACTCCGGGCACCGGGAGAAACGGAACGCGCATGCTGTCATCAGTGGCCTTGAACGACAGTCCGGCATGCACAACGCGATCCACCAAGGCGCACGGCTGCCATTGACCTGTTCGCGGGCAGGACGGATCGCCGGGAGCGGGCGCTCGCACGCCGACCGGTGGTGACACGGTCACCGTGCCAAGCGACGGTTTGTCGCTGTTATCGCACGCCCAAGCGACGCTGCCGAGCAGCGTGACCCAGACCATCCGCAGACTGTGACGCACGCTGCAGGTTAGCACCTCGCGCGACCCGTTGTCAGTCCGTCAGCGTCGTGCGTGTTGCGCCTCAAGCATTGGAGCCAGGGCTTCATTCGTCCAGCCGACGGCGTTCGTATAGAGCTGCCCGATACGCGATGGATCGATTCCCATGTCGCGGGCCAATTCGGCCGCATTCTCAAACATCCCCATCTCATACGATTCCGCGAACGACAGCGCGTCGGCGTACGGTCCGGTTCGATCGAGCAGGGCCGCGTTGGCCTCGTCACTCAGGACGACCTTTTCGAGAATCTCCGAAAGTGACATACGAAACACGGCGTCCAGCAACGAGAACAAGCCAACAAGGAACAACGTGCCGGGCTCGCGCGGCCCGCCGCCCAACTGTTCCAGAAAGCGTCCGCGCTCCACGGCCTGGCGCACCAACTCCTGATCAACACCACTGGTCGACTTGCGCGAGGCCGCTACGGCAACGGCGAGCCAGCGCTGAAACGTATTGCGTCCGATCACACGCAACGCCTGACCAATCGAACTCACACCGCGCATGCCCACAGCCGCGGAATTAACCAGGCGCAACAACTGAAACGTGAGCACCGGATCGGTGGCGATCACATCCTCGAGTTTGCGATCGTTCACATTCGGATCGCGCGCCAATCCCATCAACCGCATCGCCGACATGGTGCCCATGGGCAGGTCGGCAGCAGCGACGGGTTCGGGGCTACTGAAGAACGTCCCCTGAAAGCCGTAGGCACCAAGCCGCTGCGCGACCGCGTACTGCGCGCCGGTCTCGATCTGGCTGATCAGCACCTTCAAATCACTCTCGAACGGCGCGACGCGTTCGCGCAAGCGCCCAACCACAGCTGCTGCGTCGCCGCGAAGGGCCAGGCGCACCCAACTCGCATAGCTCACCAGCGATTCCGATGGTGCTTCCACTTCGTCGAGCGCATCCAATGCGATGCTGCCGCCAGCGTCGGCATACCGAACAATGGCCTCGACAACCTCGGGGTCCGCGCACAGATCGCGAGGGAGGAGCAGAATGGCCGACGCCGGGTCGACCACCTGGAAGGCATTCTCAAGCAGCTGCGTGCGTGTGCAACCAACGAACGCCGGCTGATTCCCGCGCACCAGATCGAACGTGCCGGTCAGAAAGCTCTGTACGAAGGCGTGCTGGCCGTCATCGAGGTCGCGAAATCGGATCTCGTAGCCCACCAGGGCACCCGAGGTGCCAAACACGGGCTGACGGACAAGGCAGAAATCGGACATGGGCCTGACGAGGCGTTCTTGAGGATGGAATCTCGCAGTGCGGCATGGCCGTAGTCATCGCCAACCGCTCTGCACCCACCAGCGCGTCCCATCCCCGTCATCGGGGGTGGCGCAGACGCCATCTGGGTGGCGAGTGTTCGACGATTCAACCGCCCGCTTCGGCACGTCCCACCCAACCTTCGCTCCAGTCTGCCCCGATGAGTCTTGCCACCTTCGATGGATACCTGCACCGCGGCTGTGGCGGGCGGTACGCGCTGCAGGTCGAAAAGGTCACCCTCCGCCTGAGCGGAATGGCCGTCGAGGCGGAGAGGCAACTCTATCGCTGTGACAAGTGCGGGCACGAGAATCGGACCATCGAGCAGCGGGACGCAGCCGAGCGTTCGGCCATCGACCGAATTCGCACCGAGCACGCGTTGCTGGCACCCAAGGCAATTCGCCACCTGCGGGAGGGGCTTGGTTTGACCGTTCCGCAGCTGGCCGAGCTGTGCTATGGCACACCCAAGGGCATCGTGGAAGGTTGGGAAAAGGGCAAATATCTGCAGAATCGTGAGGCCGACGCACTGCTGCGCAGTCTGACCGATCGCGATACGCTTGAACGGCGTGCCGCGAAGGCTGGCGTGGTGCTGCCCGGGTCAGATCCCGCGGCCACTCCCGCGTGAGCGCGGCGCTGGTCATCGAGACGGAGTCGCTGACTCGGCGCTATGGTGCCGTGCTTGCGCTCGACAGTCTCACCGTGCGCATCGAATCGGGCATCACCGGTCTGGTGGGCGCAAACGGCGCTGGCAAGAGCACGCTGCTCAAGATTCTGCTCGGGTTGGTGGAACCGACGAGTGGCACGGCGCGCGTGATGGATCACACCATTGATGTCGACCGACAGGCCATCAGTCGTCTGGTTGGCTACATGCCGGAGCATGACTGCCTGCCGCCTGACATGACTGCCACGGAGTTTGTGACATGGATGGCGCGATGCTCGGGTTTTCCGCCATCCGCAGCGCGCGAGCGCGCGGCCGAGGTGTTGCGGCATGTCGGGCTGTTCGAAGAGCGATACCGACCGATGGGTGGCTATTCGACCGGCATGGCGCAGCGCGTCAAGCTGGCCCAGGCGCTGGTGCATGATCCGACGCTGCTGATTCTGGACGAACCGACCAACGGACTCGACCCGGCGGGTCGCGATGAAATGCTGGCGCTTATCGAACGCACTGGGCGCGAGTTCGGGGTCTCGGTCATCGTCTCGTCGCATCTGCTCGGAGAGCTCGAGCGCATCTGCGACGGCGTCGTGCTCATCGACAACGGGCGACTCATTCGCGCGGAACGCCTGGGCGTGCTGACGGGTGCGACCAGCACATTGATCGTGGAGGTTGACGGTGACGCGAGTGCATTCGCTGAGGCACTCGTTGCACGAGGCGTGTCGGCCACCGTCGATCGGCAAATGGTGCTGGTGACCGTTCCCGACGCGACGGATACGACGCACGAACGTGCTGCGTTTGATGCCGTGCGCGACGTCGCCGTGCAACGCCACGCGTCGCTGTTGCGAATGGAGCGCCGCCGCGGCCACCTGGAAGACCTGTTCGACGTGGCGTCATGACCCAGCCGGAACGCGTGAATTCTCAGGCGGGAGGCGCCGCAACCGACGGATCGACGATTCACGATCTGGGCTATCGTCGGTATGCCGGCCCGCGCGTCGGTACATCGGGCGCGTGGAGCGCGCTCTACCGGCAAAGCGTTCGCGCCATGTTTGGCTTGGGACGACCGGCGAAAGCCAAGGCTGTTCCCGTGCTGGTAATCGTGGTGACCATGCTCCCGGCGCTGGGGACGCTGGTGGCGGCGTCTGCATCGAACGGGCAGGTGCCGATTCGCTATGGCCAGATTATTGGCGCACAGTTGTTGCTGTTCGTGTTGTTCGTCGCGGCGCAGGTGCCGGAAGTGCTGAGTCGCGATCAACAGCATCAGCTGCTGCCGTTGCTGTTTACCCGCGACGTCACGCGTGTGTCGTACGCTACGGCGCGCTTTGCCGCGATCGCCTCAGCGATCTTCTGTGTGGCGTCCGCGCCGTTGATCCTGCTGTACGTTGGCGAGATCGGTATTGCCAAGGACCCGTCGGCCGCGTTTGTCACGATGGGCAATCGCATCTGGCCCGTTTTGGCGCAATCGATACTGACGGCGCTCGCCATGAGCGGGATCGGTGCAGCACTCGCGGCGTGGACCCCGCGACGCGCCTACGCCACGGCGGCGATCTTCGGCACGTTTCTGCTGCTGGCGGCGATCGCGGCCGGACTTGATGATCTGGCCGGTGTGAGTCGGCGCACGGCCGAGTTGCTTGATCCGATTCGTGCGATGCAAACGATGGCCATGATCTTGTTTGGCGAAACGAATCGTGGCATGGAGCTCAATCCGCCGCCGCCAATCGGCGTGTACGTGGCGCTGACGCTGGGACTTGGCGTGGCCGGGCTCTCGTTGCTCACGTGGCGTATGCGACGGATTCGCGCATGACGACGGTGACCGAGTCGGTCGTCGCAGCGCCGCTGACGTTTGCGCGTGTGTCGCACTGGTACGGCGACGTTGTCGCGGTCAACGACATTTCCTGCACCGTCACGACGGGGATCACGGGATTGCTGGGGCCCAATGGCGCGGGGAAGAGCACCCTGCTGCAACTGGCGGCTGGCGTGTTGGCGCCGTCGAGCGGCGATGTGCGCGTGTACGGCGAATCGCCGGTGGATCGACCGGACATCTATTCGCGCGTGGCGCTTGTACCTGAACGCGAAGCATTGCCGAGTGTCATGCGTGCCCGCGCGTTCGTGACCGCGCGCGCCGAATTGTTGGGTGTTCGAGATGTGTCGGTTGCCGTTGATCGCGCGTTGGCCAGCGTGGAGCTCGATCTGGTCGCCTCGCGACGCATTGACACGTTCTCCAAGGGCATGCGGCAACGCGTGAAGCTGGCCGCCGCGTTGGTTCACGATCCCACGCTGGTGTTGCTCGACGAACCGTTCAACGGTCTCGACCCGCGGCAGCGAATGCACATGATGCAGCTGCTGGAGGCGCGTGTCGCGAGTGGCACCGCGGTGCTGCTCAGCTCGCACATTCTCGAAGAGATTGCGAGCGTGGCGTCGAACATCCTGGTCGTGCTTGCCGGACGTCTGGCGGCAACGGGCGACTATCGCACCCTGCGCCGTCTGATGACCGACCGGCCGCACACGGTGCGACTCCGATCGAGCGCTGATCGAACACTGGCGTCGGCGCTGATGCAGGAGCCGTCGGTGCTTGGCGTGGAAGTGGATGGCACCGGTTTGACCGTGCGAGCCACCGACTATGGCGCACTCTCGCTGGCCATTGCGCCGGTCGCACAACGCATCGGGTGCACCCTCTACGAGGTGCAGGTTACCGATGAATCGTTGGAGCACGTCTTCGCCTATCTGGTGGACCGATGAGCGTCGACACATCGCTGCCGACACGCGCCACGGAACGCCCCGCGCTGGGACGGCCATCGTGGTGGCGCAGTGCGCGCGCCATCTGTCACCTGTCGGTGGTTCGCACCTTCACGCCGGTGCTGGTGCTGACCATGACCGGGTTGGTGTTGCTGCCGATGTTGTTCGGGCTCGTGTTTGCGTCACGCGGATTCCTCTCGGGCGATCCGGTGCCATTTCTGGTGCAGCGCTACGATCAGCTTGTGTCCGCGCTAGCCACGCCGATTATCGCGTTGTTGCTGAGCACCAGCGCGTTCAGCGCCGAATCGGATGACGGGACGCTGATGTATGTCGTCACGACCACCACACCGCGTTGGTGGATCGTGCTGGTACGCGTGCTGTTCGCGATGACCGGAACGGCTCTCGCGTCCGCGGTGGCCGTATTCGCCACTGGTTTCATCGCCACCGGTGCGCATGATCCGCAACACGTGACGCGCGCATTCGGCATTGCGGCGGCGTTCGGGGGCGCAGCGTATGCGTCACTGTTCACGATGTTGACGCTGCTGACGCGACGTGCGCTGGTGAGCGGCCTCCTGTATGTGGTGTTCTGGGAAGGACTGCTGACCGGGCCGTTCCCGGCGTTGCACTACTTGAGTGTGCGCCAGTGGATGTTGTCCGTGGCCAACGTGCTCACCGAGTCGAGCGACACTCGGTTGACCGAGGGGCCGTCACTGACGGTGGCACTGGTCGGCGCGAGTATTGTCTCCGTGCTGGCGGTCGTGTCGGGTGCGAGACAGTTGTCGCAGCCGCGGATCGGGCGCGTGGGGACCTAGGCGCCAAGCCATCGGGAGGACGCCGGCTCGTGGACTTATGCGCGTGGCGACTACGACCGACTACTGCAGCGCTGGTGCCAGATTACGCGACATTATAGCGCCAGTATAAAGCCTATATAGCAACATGGATCGACCACGGCAGTCCCATTCAGCCGTTCTCCCAATTCGGCGTAACTGAGCTTTTCGTTGGCTGCCTCGCCGCATGATGTTCACCACGGTGCCCTGAGCGGCGGTGGGCCCCACGTGGCTCCAGAGCCCTGCGGACAAAATTTGTCTCAACCGCTAGCATCAAGCGGCATGCAATCGGCGGGTCGAATTTGCTACCGATCGGGTACCGGTCGGGATAGATTGCGCCTCCCGAGTCGGCATTGGCTCGGATCCGGCGCCGTCGCCAAGTGGTAAGGCAGGAGACTGCAAATCTCCCACCGTCGGTTCGATTCCGACCGGCGCCTCTGGTACCGAGTACTGAGTACTGAGTACTCAGTACTCAGTACTCAGTACTCAGTCTTAGTACCACCGCAGATCGAAATCGTAGTCGCCGTAGCCCGAGCGTCGATCGCTTACGCGCACGATGGCCGTGAAATCATTCGACCGGCTCGGCAGCTGCACGACGACGACGTCGCCGCGACCGCGCGACACATTGAGATCGAGAGTGACCGGTCGGCGAGGCAGCCCGTTACCGCGCACGTCGTATCGCACGTTACGCAGCACCTGCCCACTGCGAGTACGGTACTCGACGCGACGGCCCTGAATTCGGATGTCGACGACGTCGTCCACAGCACCGCGCCAGGCTACAAGACCCGCGTCGCGACCGCTCCCGCCGCCGTTGCCCCAGCCGCCGTTCCCGCGACCGTTGTTTCCGACGTTGTCTCGATCACGGTCTCGATCCCGGTCCCGATCCCGCTCCCGATCCCGGTCCCGATCCCGATCCCGATCCCGATTGGCGTCACGGTCTCGGTCGTCGTCTCGGCTGCGATCTCGGTCGCGATTCCCGTTGCCACTGCCGTTGCGGTCGTCAGCATAGCCCACTGCCTCCCAGGCGACGACGACACCATAGTCATCGCTCCCCGAACGGGGGTCGATCACGCGCACGATAGCCGTGTAGTCGTTGCGCGCGGACGGTTGCTGCACGACTTCAACGGAGCCGCGACCACCAACCAGACGCACGCCAATGTCACCCACCTGTCGAGGCAGCGCGTCACGAACGTCCAGTCGAGGAGCAAAGGAGGCGTCGAGGCCGCTAGCGCGAGTCTCGACGTTGCGGCCGCGTACCGTGATCAACACTTCGCGGTCGATCCGCCCGTTCCAGGTGAACAAGGTCCGCTCGACTCTCGGAAGGGAAAAGGCCGAGGTGGCTGATGTGGCGACAAGCGCGAGAGCGGCTGGTGTGGCGATGAGGGTCCGACGAATCACTGACATGGTGCCTCCTGATCCAGCGCGGGTGTATCCCGCAACCATCGCGGGCAGTCGACAAGCGCATGGAGCATCACGGGTGCCAGACGAGCTGCGTCCCGTTGAGCGCTCGGACCGTGGTGCCAAGTCACTAGCCTTGATACAGTTAGACTGATGCGGGACAAGCGAATACCGACTCGACGATAGAAGCGCCGTCACCTGAAGCGGACACTCTTTGTATGTCGGGTGGGAC
>JBEBIR010000873.1:0-1691 GCA_040080315.1 Gemmatimonas sp. | reverse complement strand
GCGCCAGACACGCGGCCTGCCCTGCAGCCGCAAGGACGAATAGCAGGAGCGTATAGAGGTTGATCGACGCCCATGGCAGCGGGTGGCGCGGTTGCCTGAGTGTGGCGAGCCCAAGCGCGATCGCCAGCATCACCCATAACGCGATCGCGCTGATGGTCAGGAACACGTGCGCCAGCCCGTTTCCCGCCGGGTCGCTGGACCGCAGCTGGAACACGGTTGCGCCAACGGCCAGCGTCAGGAACGCGGCGAGAACGGTGACGAGACCCAGCAGGATTGACATGGCAGGGAAGCTGCCTTGCGGACTCGGTCCCGTCAAAGTGCGAGACTCACCCATTTGGAGGATTCCTGCGAAGTCGGGGGCACGTGATCGTTCGTGAATGAACTCCGCTCTGCATTGCCCAATTCGAAGGACGCGACGATTCGCGTTCTTCCCGTTTCGGTGCGCCGCACTACTCACCGCCAGCGCGTGTGTCCCGCCCGTGAACATGACGCCTCCACCCGCCGCAGCCCCCGCGGCCATCGTTGCGCAAAGCGGCGCGTCGGTGATGATCGGCGCGGGTGACATTCACAGCTGCACCTCTCAGATAGGATCGAGTACCGCAGCGCTGGTCGACAGTGTGCTGCGCGCGGACAGCACCGCGAAAGTCAATGACGCCGTTTTTCTCTTGGGCGACAATGCCACGGCCGGCGGCCCGACGCAGTATGCTGACTGCTTCACTCGCACCTGGGGCGATCTCGGGAAGCGCAGTGGCAAGAAGCTGCATCCAACACCCGGCAACCACGAATACGATACAGGCAATGCCGATCAGTATTTCAAGTATTTCGGTGCCGCGGCCGGCTCACCGGGCAAGGGCTTCTATAGCTATGACGTGGGCGAGTGGCATGTCATCGTGGTGAACAGCAACATGATTGTGAGCAACGATTTTCCAGAGGCCGCGCGTGCTGAGCAGATGCGTTGGCTCGAAGACGATCTCAAGGCGCATAAGACGCCGTGCACGATCGCCTATTGGCATCAACCGCGATTCAGTTCGGGGTGGCATGGGAGTAACGCCCAGCTTGGGCCGCTGTGGCAGCTACTCTACGACCACAACGTCGAACTCGTGCTGTCCGGTCACGACCACGGGTACGAGCGGTTTCAGCCAATGTCGCCGGCGGGCGTTCGCGATACGGTCAAGGGGATCACGGCCATCGTCGCTGGAACGGGTGGCGGCACGCTTCGCGGATTCTCCAAGATTCTTCCCAATAGCGCGTATCGCATTGAGGGACGGCATGGCGTACTGTTGCTCACGCTCGGCAAGGCCGAGTATCGCTCCGCGTTCCTCGAGGTCGGTGGACGAGTCTGGGATATGAGCGGAGGGAAGTGTCACTAGGTGCGCACCGAACAGGTTCACGGCGCGCCACAGACCGCGGCGAAACTGAACTCGTTATCAGTCTCGCCGCGGTCTGCGCATCTCGTATTGTTGCGACGCCCTTACGGGTGCGTGTTCAGCCAATCAATCGTCTTTTGCAGCAACTGCATCGCATACACCGGATTGTGCACGCCCTTGGACAGTTCACTGTTGATGTAGCCGTAGTTGTATGCGGCGCCCAGCTCACCGTACTTCCACGGCCGTCCGATTCTGGTCGCCCAACTGGCGTCGGTCGCCATCGTCACCGTGTTCCCGTACACGACCAGTCCGGTTGTCGGTGAG
>JBEBIR010000872.1:0-1695 GCA_040080315.1 Gemmatimonas sp. | reverse complement strand
GAACTGCTTGTGCGTGGCACAGGTGCACCGGGTTCGCGGACGATGCTGCAATCGCTGCCATACGATCGCTACATCCCGCAGACGCGGCCGAAGGACTGGAGCCGTGTCATCGATCTCGCCGCCATTCAGGTCACTCGCGAGAAGCCCGCGGCGTCCATCACGATTCCCGCCACGCTTCGAAAGGTTGCGCCGCTCGACACCGCACGGGTCGTGGCACGGCGCGTGGTGACCTTCACGCAGGGAATGGTCAACAACCGACACTTCGATTTTTCTCGCGTCGACTTCACGTCGAAGCTCGGTGCCACGGAGGTCTGGAAGGTCGAGAACCTGGTGTACATGGATCACCCGTTCCACCTGCACGGATTCCGCTTCCAGGTCATCGAACGTAACGGCAAACCCGAGCCATTCCCGAGCTGGAAGGACGTGGTGAACGTGCGCCGGCAGGAGACCGTGAAGCTCGTCGTCCGCTTCGACGATTTCGCCGGTAAATGGATGTTTCATTGTCACATTCTCAATCACGAAGACCAGGGCATGATGGGGATCCTCGAAGTTAAACCTTAGTCACGGAGAATCAGATGACGCGTGTCGTGAAACTGGCTGCGTGGGTGGTCCCGGTGGTGCTTCTCACGTCGTGCGAACAGCCGCGCGCCGGCGACGGCGACGATGGCTTGAAGACTGCCGCCGACACGATTGCACTCGGGCGGCAGGTCGTGATGAGCAGCGGATGCGGTGACTGTCATGGTGGTGGGCAAAACCCTGCGGCTCCCAACTTCCTCGTGGGTTGGCGAGAAGGTACGGACGACACGTTGTTCGTCGGGGCATTCCGCATCCCCACGCCGGGGGGTGTGTTCCAGACGCGGCCACGCAACCTCACGCCCGACGACGAGACGGGCTTAGGGCGATTCACCGAGCGGCAAATTTTCAACGCGATGCGTTACGGACTTCGCCCGGGTGAGACACCGGACGCCGACATTACAGGCACCACGCCCGGTCAGGGCAACTATCCCGAGACTCCCAAGTACCTTGCGCCGCCGATGCCATGGCCGGCGTTTCGCTTCAAGTCGGACCAGGACCTCAAGGCCATCGCGGCGTATCTCAAGCGCGGAGTGAAACCGCAGACGAACAAGGTCCAACCGAGCGAGGGTCCTCCGGATTTCTGGGCCGGTCTCTATGGCATGTTCGGCGCCATCGGGCCCACAACGCTCCCGGCATTCCCGGCAGAGCGCGAAGCGGGAACGTCAGCGAAGTAAGGGTCGCCGCGTCTAACCTCACGAGTCGGCGCAGCTCCGTCGCGGTACTTCACGATGAGCTGCGCCACTCGCGCGGCCTTTGACCTACGAGGTAGTTCACGTGGCACTCGAAATGAAAAGCGGCTCCCCGAACGACTTTGATTTGCAGTCGGACATTGGCACGTCAAACATCGTCGCCTGAAAGATCGACCTGACGATACGTATCGCGCGGCTACCGTACGCTCTTTCAATGCACAATCCGGGCAATGGTCAATCTGGTGGCTGGACGGTCGATTTCCTGACCAGATGGGTGGGCACAACGACTCGACCGGGACAATGGCTATTTGCCTGGAGCGCAGGAAGCGTTGTGTCGTGATGCTCGCGAATGATGTTCGTGCCGAACGCATTTCCCCGCCGTGGCCACGCCGTTGCGCACGCCGATAGAACACGATACCCTTCGCGCACA
>JBEBIR010000871.1:0-1700 GCA_040080315.1 Gemmatimonas sp. | reverse complement strand
AGATACACCAGAGCCAGCGTCAGGAGCAGCGCCAGCGCACTCGCGGCGGTGATACCGATAAACAGATTCCGCAAGTCGGTCGCGAAGGTCGCCTCATGTTGCGCGAGCGACGCTTGCTCAAGGTCCACGAACGCGCGTATCTCGGCGCGAATGGAGTCCATCAGGCGCTTGCTCTGGCTGTTGCGAACCATCGCCTGCGCATCGGCACTATCCTGACCAAGACGCGGCACATTCAACGTCGATAGTTCCTGCAGTTTCGCCGCCACCAATGGCGACAGCACCGTGAGGTGCTGCTGCGAGTCGCGATTCGTACTGTTCCGCATCAAGACGTCCAAGCGCGTGTTGATGCTGTCGCGCACGGAATAGAACGGACCCAGAAAACTCGAGTCGCCGGTCAGCAGGTAGCCACGTTGGCCGTTTTCGGCGTTGATCACGCTGGACAACAAGGCGTAGGCGTCCGCCACCAGCACACGATTCTGTTGCCGCACAGCGGCGGCCCGTTCCACTCGGTTGAACGACCAATACAGTCCGGCAACGCCCACCGCGATGAGCGCGATGGCACCGGCAAGCGCGCCGTTGATTCGAGTGGCCGACTTCATCGCTGCATACCGGTTGGGAGGCTGACTCTCTTGCAAGCTAACATAGAACTACTCGCCGCGCGGGAAACCTCCGTGACCGCGCAGTCGCGCCTCCGCTTTGTAGCGATTGCCTTTGCGGCTCGCGTAACCAAGCTGTAGCAGACGCTTGAGGACGCGTTCGATACCGGCCGACGACTGTCCGGATTGCTTGGCGATCTCCTCGACGGTGATGGCCCCCGACCGGATGACCAATTCCAGAACCAGCACCTCTGCCTCCATCAGCCCCGGATGTGGCGGTGCGGGAATGCGGAATTGTCGCGTGGGCATCCCGGAAATGATGCCGTCGAAGTCCCGCAACGACTCTCGCAACTTCACTCCGTTCCCGGTGACGTCGTAGGTGCGGAATTCCCGACTGTGATCGCTGCCACGCATTTTCACCACCACCAGCGCCTTGCGCAGTTCTCCCTCGATCTCCACGTAACGCAGGCTGAGGATATCGTCGGTCAGGAAGGAGACCTGATATCCGGTGAGTTGGAAACCAGAGCTCTTTTCCGTCTCCACCACTTCAACAGTCGAGAAGATGGTGACTCCCAACCCGGTGAGCGCGCCAATCAGCCGATACAGCGATTCGCGGAAGTCTTCGCGGAACGCCGGCGCGAGGGCCATCTCGAAGCCAGAGATGGAATCGATGACCACGCGCGTCGCGCCGATGGATTTGACGGCATTCCGGATTTCATCCAGAGTTTCGTCCACGGAGAGATCAAGCGGCCGCAGGTAGATGATCCGCACTTTGTCATCGTGCACCGCTTTACGCAGATCGATGTCGATGCTCGTGCCTCGCTCCAGATACACCTCGGGGTGCTCCTCGAAAATCGCAATCACCGACGCCTCGCCGGCTTGAAGACCCGCCGCCACGAACTTCAACGCAAACGTCGTCTTGCCAGTGCCCGTCGGTCCGGCGAGTACGAGCGAGTCACCCGTGGGGATCCCGCCGCCCATCATCTCGTCGAGGCCGGCCACGCCGGTGGACAGCCGGTCGGTCTTTCTCGGCGTTAAGTCCTCTGGTCGCTCGGGCGTGCGCGGGAAGACTTGCACCCCGGCGGCGGTCATTCGCATGGTGTG
>JBEBIR010000870.1:0-1703 GCA_040080315.1 Gemmatimonas sp. | reverse complement strand
GTGCCCCACGATATGACGGCACCGGCCTCCGCGCGATACGGGGTGGATTAGGCGATCGTTACGTGTGCGTGAGCGCGAAGCCGCTGCTGGCGAGTGGCGCGGGCCGCGCTCTTTCCCGCGCATGAGCGCAGGGAGCATCACCGAACCATTGCACCGACGATCAGATCATGGTCATTGACTATAGTCAAATTGACGATAGCTTTCGATCTATGTCAGCAAAGCCCACCGAAACCATCGCCATCTCCGAGTTCAAGGCCACCTGCCTGGCCGTCCTGGAGCGCGTGCGCCGCACCGGCACCTCGATCGTCGTCACAAAGCGGGGGGAGCCGGTGGCCGAGATCAACCCGCCGTCGCCGGCAAGCACTGGTGATGGGTGGGTCGGCTCCATGCGTGGTACCGCCACCATGGCGGACGACCTGATCGCACCGGCCAGCGCCACCAGTGAGTGGGACGCGTTCGGCCCATGAAGCTGCTGCTCGATACGCATGTCTGGCTCTGGGCGCTCCTCGAGCCGGAGCGCTTGTCCCCCGCCGTCCGTGCAGCGCTCGCGTCGGGGGAGCACGAGATCTGGCTGTCGCCCATCAGCGTGTGGGAAGCGCTGCTGCTCGCCGAGCGTGGTCGGGTGCGCGTCGATACGGCGCCGGCGGAGTGGGTACAGCGCATGGTGCGGGCACTGCCGCGCCGCGAAGCGCCCGTCACGCATGACATCGCGGTCGCCAGCCGACAGCTCACGCTCTCGCACGAGGACCCCGCCGATCGCTTCCTCGCGGCCACCGCACAGGTGCTGGGTCTCACGCTCGTCACCGCCGATGCGCGGCTGATCGCCTCCACGGAGTATGCGGTGATGGCCAACCGATGACCGGTGTCCTCGGTGCCTTACTTGGGATTCTTCAGCAACTCGTAGTTCGTCCCGATCTTCCGCACGTATCCCAGCGTCTCACGATATCGCCAGCGCGGAATCTCCGGCGCCACCTGCTCAATACTCGGCCACTGCGCGTGATCGAGCTTCTTGGCGCGCGCCGCGGCCGCAGCACGCGTGATGGGCCCTTCGCCGGCGTTATACGTGCCAAACATGAACGGATGGCGTAGATCGGCCGGGACAGACTTCTCCCACATGCGCCACGTGTCACGGTCGTGCAGAATACCGGCCGCGATGTTCCACTCCGGATCATCGATGGAGGCGAAATCTCGGCGATTCGTGGCAATCGCTTTATACGTCGACGGCATGAGTTGCATCAGACCGCGCGCCCCGACCCGGCTCCGCGCGCGCGGATCGAGATCACTTTCCGCCATCGCTTGCGCCTTGAAGTAGCGCCAGTCGAAGGCCACGCTGAAATAGCGCTTCGAGTACTTCCGAAAAATCGGATCGTACTGCGATGCGGTTGGCTTCCGCGCTGCGCCAGAGCGCTGTGCCGCTGCCTGCACGATCGGCGCGAGCAACAGCAGCGTGCCAGCAAACCACCGCAACGGCAGGCGCCACCGCGTACGTGACCGAGTCAATTGAGGGAGTTCCCGATGATGATCGCGATCGACACGAAAATGGCGGCGATGAAAATCGCCACGGCGATATTCCCCTTCCTCAACTCCTCGGGGAAATCGACTTGAGGCGTGAGCTTGTCGATCAGTCGGTAGCTGAGGAACATCAAGATCACGCCAAACACGGCGTACCCGAAATTGACCACGAGAATGGACAGTTGCACGCG
>JBEBIR010000139.1:0-7998 GCA_040080315.1 Gemmatimonas sp. | reverse complement strand
GACAAACGCCACGCCCGTCACACCGTCTGGCGCCACGAACGGCGCAAACTGTGGCGCGATCGGCAACGTCACGAATAACACCGCTGCCACTACCGTCTCGCCGACCAACACCAGCCACAGCGGGAGCAACTCGCGCCAGGACCGCAACACCAGCGGGGCGAGCACCAACAACACGTCGAGCGAGAGGTAGATCCACACCATCCATGCCACAAACGGAAGCCGATGCTCCCACGCAACGTCGACGTGCAGGCGCCATGGAACCTGCATCGCGAGGTACTCGCTTCCCCAGAACAACACCACAAACACCACAAAGAAGGAAGCACTCAGCAATGCAAGCCGCGTGCGCTCGGCCGACTCGGGCCACGCGACGACCGGCGGAGTGGTCACCTGGCCGAATCGACGCCCGAGCTCACGCCGGGATATGAACGCGGACCGCGCCACATCGACCACCACACCGCGAGGAACCGCGGGCGAGGTTGGCTTTGGTCGACCAACTCGGGCAGGTGGATCCACGCGGCTTTCGGGTGTTGATGATGTGCGAGGTGGAAGTGGTAGTTGAGGAAGAGAGCGCGGACGATGCGGTTGACGCGCAAGTTCCATGCGCCGTTCTGATTGTCGAGTGGCGAAAAGGCGTGGTCGGCGTACTGCAGTGAACTCCAGTTCAGGCCAAAGGCCGCGTAACATGCGAACCAGCCGGTCCAGCTCAAGTCGAGCGCGAAGACCAGCGCGAGTTGGAATGCCGCACTGCCGATCAGTTCGAGCCGCGCCGACACCGCGGGCAACTCGTCGAGTGCATCGAGGTATGGCCCCGAGCTCGTCTGCACGGCCACCTGTGACTCGCGTGCGCGGAGTAGCCGAACGCGCAACGCGCGCGGCACCATCAGAAATGCCGCCACGCCGAACACCGTCACGAACCAATAGAGGCCGGTCAAGATTGTGTACCACTGCGCAATCTTGAGCCATTTCACGTCATCGTCGTGCAGGTAGTCGAACTGCTCGAACCGGCTGCGGTTGTTGCGGTGGTGCGTGAGGTGGAAGGCTCGTTGCACCATGTACCCAGTCGGGAAAAACGCCGCCGCAACTCGGCCGCCCCAACGGTTGACGTGCTTCGATTGGTGGAACACGCCGTGAACGGCTTCGTGGAGCAGCGCGAAGATGGTGTTGTTGACGAACGAAAACACCACCGCCGCCGCGACCCACCACCACGCACTCGCGTGTGAAGCCCACCACAAACACGCGACCGCCACGCTACCGGCAAAGCCCAAGATGCTCAGGTTGAGAGCGCCGGGGATTGACCGTTGCTGCGCAGCACTGGTCGGTGTGTGCTCACCCATCGGTCGCCGCGGGCAAGCTGCGCAGGAACGCCGCCATCGCTCGTACGCCGGGGTCGCGCACGTCGGTCCGCAATGCGATGCCGTCGATGATCGCGAAGTCCTTGCGCAAAAACGCGATGAACAACCACGCCGCGATCCGCGCCTGGAGTCGCGGAAACCAGGCATTTGATGACACGCCGAAGCTGCCGTATGCCTCGACGTTGCTACCTACCGGCAACAATCCAAGGATCGCGCGCGTCCTGCGGCGTCCCATTGTGGTGTCGACCGTAAACACCGAACCGCTGCAGGTCATCGACACGGCGATACCGGCGCGACCGAGCGATGCCATTACCCGATCGGCGAGGCCACCGCCGGTCACTATCGAGGTGTAGCGAAGGCGCAGTCGGCGTTCGTCGAGCAGTTCGATGTGCGACTCGCCAACCAGGCGGCGACCGTGCACGGCGGCGAGGTGCTCCATGTCGAAACCACTGATCATCAACGTGAACCACGGCGTCGCCACCGCGATCGGGTCACCACTGCGCCAGGTCGTTTCGGCGACGCCGTCCGGCAAGGGCAGCGGCCCGGGCTCACCAGCGCCAACCCACACAAACACCAGCCCGCATGCCTCCTGGGCACGCCAGCTGCGGGTGTGGCCACAGATGTCCCCATCGCTGCGGACCTCGCCAGTGCCGTCGATCATCCAGTGGTGCATCGGGCAACGCAACGACGCACCGATCACCGTGCCGTGTCGCAGGTGAGTGCCCATGTGTGGACAGTGGGCGGCGACCGCCGCAACCCGACCGTCGTCGCCACGAAACAGCACCACGTCGGCACCGGCGAGCCGACGAGTGAGCACAACACCGCGCGTGAGGTCAGACTCGCGCGCAACCGTATACCAACCGACTGGCCAACTCGGGAACTGTCGCGGCACCGCGTCAGGAACGGTGTCGACAGCGTCAGTCGCTGATCTCATCCACCACGGCGGCGACGGCCAAACAGGAATCCCACCAGCCCCAAGACCAACGCACCCGCAACACCACCGCCGATCAACAGCTTGCGCTGCGCAGACAGAATCGGGTTGTCGAACATGTTGGTCGAGTAGTGGAAATTCGCGATCAACCAACGGCCCTCGCGACGCACCAACGTGGCTGACCACCGTGCCTCGATCGCGAGGCTCTGGCCCGAGGTCAGTTCGTACTGGTCCGCCGTATGGCCCCAGCTGACGGCCATGTCGCCACCGTGAAGAATCGACAGCGTGTCGGGTACAAAGCTCGCCCGAACCGACTCGACGACCTTGCCGGGTCCGTTCATCATCTTGTCGAAGTAGGCTCGCACGCCTTCACGACCGGTGACCACGTCGCCGTTCATGGTGGTGAAGACCACCTGCTCGTCGACGTTGGCGATGATCGCGTCGATGTTGCGACTGTTGAGAGCTGCCTCCATCGCGGTCTTGAGATCGCGCAGCTCCTGGTGGAGTTGTTCGTCGGACGGGGCAGCGGGGGCAGAGGCGGCCGCGGGGGCAGAGGTGGGCGGCTGGCCTACCGCCGGCTGGGTCACCGCCAACAGCAGGCCCAGAATAGGTCCGATAATTCTCATCGCCCAACTCCTGTAGGTGTCGTCGCGAACATGGATGAAGCGATCCATCAGCCGCGCCGGCCGAGGGCATTCGCACAGGCAAAATGCGGGTTGCGCCGCTGCGCCGCTATTGAAGGCGTATCTCGCCGAGCGTATCCTACCGAAAGGAGTCGGCGTCCACAGTGCACGCGTTGCGCTCAACCCCTTCTTGAGTGGAGTAGCAGATGCGCCGGCTCGCCTACCACCCCGGGATTTATCAATTGCGTCGCTATTGTCGATACGCGACTGGCCTGTTGCTCCTGACTGCGGGCGGCTGTTCGCCGATGGCGACGAAGGGGGAATCCGTTGGCAGCACTCACCTCTTCGTATGGGCTTGGGACGTCGACAGTGCTGCCGGGGATTTCCTGGCGGTCGTGGATGTCGATCGTAGTTCGGCCTCCTACGGTAAAGTCGTCAGCACCTTGCCAACGCCGGCCGGGCGCGGCGCGCACCACACCGAATACCAGATGTCCACGAGCCAGCTCTTCGCCAACTCGTTCGAGACGGGCCACACGTCCGTCTTTGATCTCAGCAATCCGGTCCACCCGCGCCTGCTCAGTGATTTCGGCGATGCGGGACCATATACCCACCCACACAGTTTCGCGCGCACGCCGAGCGGTACCGTTCTCGCCACCTATCAAGGTCTTGCGGCCGATCATAACGCATCGGGCGGGCTGGTTGAACTGGACGATCGTGGGCGAATGCTCCGGGCCACGAGCGCCGCAGATCGTCTCGATCCGGACATTCGGCCCTACAGTTTGGTCGTAGTCCCCCAACTCGACCGCGTGTTGACAACCTCGGCAGACATGCACGGTGAAAGAGTGGGGCGGTCGGTTCAGGTCTGGCGGCTTTCGGACTTGGCCCTGCTTCACACCGTGCTGCTGCCGCCCGGACCGCGCGGCGACGAGCACCTGCACCCTGCGGAAGCGCGACTCCTTGGCGATGGAAAGACCGTGATGGTCACGACGTTCCGCTGTGGTCTGTACGTGCTCTCCGCGCTCGACAGCATTCCTGTCGCCAGACTTGCTCGGTCCTTCCCATGGTCGCCGGTTGCAGGAGAGGACACGGATTGCAACGTGCCCGTGCGGTCGGGCCGTTTCTGGGTCCAGCCCGTCGGCACCACCGGATCGGTGGTGGTGCTGGATGTGTCCAAGCCGGAAGCCCCGGTGATTGTGGACGAACTTGCGTTCGGCGTCGACGCCCGCCCACACTGGCTCGCGCTCGAGCCCGGAGGAAGGCGCATCGTGATGACCGGCGGAGGAACGCTGGCCGGTGGCGTGTACCTGATCGACATGGATCCGGAAACTGGGCAGCTCCGGCGCGCGGGCGATCTTCCAGCCACCGGATCCAGGATTCCCGGAATCCGCTTTGACCGTAATGAGTGGCCGCATGGCAAGACCGGTCCGGCGTTCGCGCATGGCGCTGTGTTTAGTCCCGCGAAATGATTTCGCTCGCCCGTGTCTGACAGCTGTTTCGGAATCCAACCAAGGACGATGATCGATCTCGGTTGTGCTCTTGTCGTCATGATGCTCGCCGTGCCAGACACCTCCGTGGTGCTTGGGCGAGTAGAGCGCGACGTCACTGGTGACGGAAGGCCGGAGGTGCTCAGCCTCGTTGGCGTCGGCGAGACGGTGGAGAACATGAGCGCGACCCTCACGATTCAATCGGAAGGTCGGGTCATTGTTCGCGTGAGCATCTCCCTACCGTCACGGCGCGTGTACGACCGTGAACTGCGGTCAACGCTGCGCATGAGCTACTCGGCGTGGCTGCGAGACGTCGGCGGATCCTTCTTTGCCGCCGCCAAGTTTCTATCGCCAAGCGAGTTTGTCGCGCGGCTTCGAGGCTCGGCACCGAAGCACGTCTCGGCGATTGCTGCGGTCATCGCGCGGGATGGCGGCTTTGCCGCTGACACGGCGCGTGGCCAAGACATCTGGCGCCGAATCCAGGCGTCACGCGCGACGGTATTCGAGTTCTCTCGCGGTGGCGATGATGCCGGCGCAATTGCATGGAGCTCCGCAGATGGTCGATTCTATCGCCTGGTCGAGTGCTGTTGAGCCGCCGCTGTATTACCAGGCGCTGGTGCGGATGAAGACGGGTAAAATGAACCAGCTTTCGTTGTGGGTACTTCTTCTCACGCTTCTGGCGGATCCCGCGCGCAGCCTGTCGCAGACTAGATTGTGAAGGCCAAGGCGAACTGGTGGGCATGCTTGCTGATCGGCTTGGACGGTGGGTTAACTTGAGTTCAACGGCATCATCGTGATGCCACATTCATTCAACGCAAGAGCACTCAAATGACACTCATGACACGCGCGCGTGTATTCGCCTCGCTCGTCGCTTTCTCCTTCGCGTTCGCGGCATGCGGCCCGAAAGACGCGGACATCAAGATCGCCGCAGATCAGGCGGTCGCCAGTGTTCCGGGCGTGACCGTCGACATTGCGAATGGTGTCGCGACGATTTCAGGGCAGTTCGTTGACGAGACCGCAAAAGCATCGACCGAAGCGTCCGTCAAAGCTGTGAAGGGTGTGAAATCCGTTGTCAACAACGGAACGATCGCACCGCCGCCAGCACCCGTCATCATCTCTGCGGATGACATGTTGAAGACCGGTGTTATGGAAGCGCTGAAGGACTTCTCCACACTCATGGCCGATGTGCAGGACGGCGTCGTCACCCTCACAGGCGAAATCAACAGAACCGACCTGCCGAAAGTGATGCAGGCAATTTCCGCGCTCAACCCGAAGAAGATCGATAACAAGGCTACGGTGAAGAAGTAACGCGCCTTCCACATACACCAGACAGATCAGATGCCGACCCTTCAGGAGAAATACGCCCAGCTCATCACGCTGGCGAATTCGAGTGGTACAACAGGTCTCGCCGTGCGCGCGCAGGACAACATCCTCTACATCGACGGCGTCGTGCCGACGGGTGAGGCGAAGGACAAACTGTGGGCCATGTACGACACAATCGATCCGGACTTTCGGAGTGGGGATCTCATTCTCAATCTGGATGTGTCGCCCGCGGCTCCGTCTACCAAGCTCAAGGTCACCACGGAGAGTTCAAACCTGAACATTCGCAAGGGACCCGGCACCGATCAGCCCATCATCGGCAAGGCCGCACATCACTCCGAGGTGACGCTGTTGAGCAAGTACAACGGTGAATGGGCTCTCGTGCGCTCGGAAAAGGGAGAAGAGGGTTACTGCTCTCTCAAGTATCTGACGACTATCTGAGTCCAATGGCGATGGCTCACAAGTGACGCCACGCAGCTTCGCCGAACGTATTACGCTGGTTAGCAACTTTGCTTCGACCGGGAAGCCTGACGTCGACCGGTACATTGACGCACTGAACGTGATCGAGCATGCGTTGGAACAGCAGGGCGTGCGGGTCGCCGGTGTCGCGACCGCGGTGCGGGCCTCCGCGCACGCGGTGTGGCATCATGATCAACTGGCACCGGCGACGTTCGAACGCGTGTACCGGTGGGTCGCGTCGGAGATCCCGTACGCGCAAGTGGATCCGGCCGCCGCGATCGAGCGGGACGCTGCGGTCTAGCTCTGCGTTGCGGCAGGCGATGACGTTAGCCTCTGACTCGCGCACGAAGCGGATGTTCCAGGGTTCACTATATTACCGTATATCGACAAGTCTGACGAAGTAGAACAATATTCAGGTAATTACTCGCCATTAACGGCGATTTATGGTATCTGCCTGATTAGGCGAGTTAGGTTGAACTCCTCCCACTAAATCGCCATATTTGGCGTATTATGAGGATTACAGCCGAACTGACCGATGAGACCGTCCTTCGGGCCCTCGGCGAGCGCCTCGCTCACCAAAGGCTTGAACGCAACCTCACGCAGGCCGCACTGGCAGAACGGGCGGGCGTGGCAAAGCGAACCGTGGAGAGATTGGAGTCCGGGGAGGTCGCCACTCAACTCTCCGGCTTTCTCCGGGTGTGCCGCGCACTGGGCCTGATGGATCGGATCGACGCGCTCGTGCCCCCTACGGCCATCAGTCCAATCGCGCAACTCAAGTTGCAAGGCCGCAAACGGAAGCGCGCTTCCGGCAACAGAGGAATCGCTGAGAAGCCCGCCAAGTGGACGTGGGCTGATCGCCCATGATCGCCGAAGTGAGGCTGTGGGGGCGCACCATCGGGGCGCTGTCGCTGGACGAAGAGCGTGAGGTCGCTGCGTTTCAATACGACCCGGCCTTCGTCCGAAGCGGCATTGAGCTGTCTCCGTTGATGATGCCGCTCAGCGACCGGATCTACGAATTCCCCGCCTTGTCGCGCGACACGTTTCACGGCTTGCCGGGTCTCCTCGCGGACTCGCTGCCAGACACGTTTGGCAATGCGCTCATTGACGCGTGGCTTGCGACGCACGGTCGTGCGCCCGAGAACTTCAGTGCGGTGGAGCGGCTCTGCTACACGGGCAAGCGCGGCATGGGCGCGTTGGAGTTCGCGCCCGCCATGGGGCCCAGGGCGCGCAAGACAACGGCGCTCGAGATCGATGCGTTGGTGCGCCTGGCCGGCGAAATATTGACGCATCGCCAGAATCTCCACGGACACTTCCGCCACACTGGGAAAGCGCACGCACTGCAAGACATCCTCCGCGTGGGAACGTCGGCCGGCGGCGCTCGCGCGAAAGCAGTGATCGCGTGGAATCGCGTGACCAACGAAGTGCGCTCGGGGCAGATTGCTGCGGGCGATGGCTTTGAGTACTGGCTGCTCAAGTTTGACGGCGTCTCGGGCAACAAGGACAAGGAACTCGACGACCCGAGAGGCTACGGCGCGATTGAGTACGCGTACCACCTGATGGCCACAGCAGCGGGTATCACGATGAGCGAATGTCGATTGCTGGAGGAAAACGGACGGCGACACTTCATGACACGTCGCTTTGACCGGTATGGCCGCGGCGAGAAGCTCCACATGCAATCACTCGGCGCGATGGCCCATTTCGATTTCAATCAGGCCGGCGCCCATGCCTATGAACAGGCACTGCTCGTCATTCGCCAACTCCACCTGCCGATGGCCGCGGTGGAGGAACAGTTTCGACGCATGGTGTTCAACATCGTCGCGCGCAATCAG
>JBEBIR010000869.1:0-1714 GCA_040080315.1 Gemmatimonas sp. | reverse complement strand
CCACGTCGCTGCGCGAGTTCAAGGCGAATCGTCGCCCGATCGGCCTGCTCGCGGTCGGCCTGGTACTCACCACATCCGCTGCAGTCGCGATCTTCGCGCGCATGCTCATTCCGGAGCTCCCGTGGGCGGTCGCGGTCGCACTGGGTGCGATTGTGTCGCCGCCCGATGCGGTGGCCGCGGCCGCGGTCGTGTCGCGCCTGCCGGTGCCGCGACGAGTGATCGTGATTCTCGAAGGCGAGAGTCTCGTCAATGACGCGTCGGCGTTGGTGCTCTATCGGACGGCCGTTGCCGCCGCGGTGACGGGCACGTTCAGCATGGGCGAAGCGATCGTGCGGTTCTTTCTCGACGCCGGCGCGGGCGTGCTGATTGGGCTCTTTGTCGGATGGTGCCTGATCCAGGCCGCGCGACGCACGCAGGATGAACTCGCCGAAACGCTGCTCACGCTGGCTGGCCCATACGCGGCGTGGATGCTTGCCGAAACGCTGCATGTCTCGGCCGTCCTGGCGTGCGTGGCTGGAGGGCTGTACACCCGACATCATTTCTCGACCGCGGTTGGTGCGCGCTCACGCTTGCAATCGCGCGCGGTGTGGGATCTGCTGGTGTTCGTACTCAACGCGATGATCTTCACCTTGCTGGGATTGCAGTTCACGCAGCAAGTGATGGGCATGCCCCGGAGCGACCTGTGGCGCATGCTGTGGCCCGGCATCTGCATCAGCTTGGCCGTTGTGCTGGTGCGGCTCGTGTGGGTGCCGATCGCGACCTATGTCCCGCGGATGCTCAGCGCCGAGATCCGACGGCGGGAGACGGAGCCCAATCCGCGCGCCGTGTTTCTGGTGGCGTGGACGAGCATGCGCGGCATCGTTTCACTGGCCACCGCGTTCGCATTGCCGCTCACGATGGCGAACGGTGCACCGTTTCCATTTCGCACGGAGCTGGTGTTCATCACCATGTGCGTGATCCTGTTCACGCTCGTGGTGCAAGGATGCACACTGGCGCCGCTCATCAAGTCATTCGCCTTTGCGCCGGAAACGCACCACCAGCGCGAGGCGCATCTGGCGCGATTTGAATCGGCTCGGCGCGCGGCTGAAGCGCTCGAGGACGCAGCCCATGAACCGTGGGCCGCCGAGGCCGACGTGGCATTTCTGCGCGCCGAACTGATGGACCGCGTGCGCTTGCACAAGGAGGTCAATCGCGACGCAGCAACAGCGCGCTTTCGGCTTCGGCAGCACATGCGTGAGGCGGAGCGTCGCATGCTGGTGCGCCTGCGTGACGAAGGCGCCATTGGTGACGAGGTGCTGGTGGAGTTGGAGCAGGAGCTCGATCTCGACGCGCTGCGAGGCGTCAAGGCGGCTGGCGCGGCACTACCCGGCGACGAGAAAGTGTAGCTCAGGCCTCGATCGTCGCCGGCTTCCGCGTAGATGCGGCCCGTGGACAGATCTACGCTGTCCTCGGCGATGTATCGGCCGGCCAGATCCTCTGAGGAGATCAGGATCTCCTTGAGGCCTTCCTCAGCCAGCTCGCGCGCGCGCCGGGCGGAGATCTTCTCGCCGGCCTTGAGCACGACCTCGCCGGTCTTGGCATCAGCCAGATCCGACATCGGCGCGGTTCCGCGCATCTTCTCCGGCGCGAACGGCATCCGCCAGCCGCGCTTCGATTCCTTGATCGGGATCGACTTGTAGAACGTCGACAGGATCTGCTCGTCGTCGAGGCCGAG
>JBEBIR010000138.1:0-8013 GCA_040080315.1 Gemmatimonas sp. | reverse complement strand
GACGTCCAGGCGCGCGCGCTGTTTTGCCCGCCTTCCTCGACGACACTCCACGGGAAGTTCACCCAACGCGCGAAGTTGTCGGCCGGCTGTGCGATGTGCTCCTGTGCGTTCATGCGGATTGCTTGTCGCGCGCGCTGGCCTTTCGTTTTGCCCGCAACGTGGGCGGGCGGGATTGCTCCGAACACATACAGCGGCGTACCGACTGGCACGTCATCGTGAAACCGTCGACGCTGCGCCGTATCCGATCCACTCAGCACCAGGAGTGGTCCGACCGTGAACGGTTCGCGCTGATTTGGCGTCGACGTACGCGCGGCGAAGGTGAGCCACGGCGCGTATTCATTGACGAGCGCCCAGACGTGGTCCAGATGCGCCGGTGCGTTGTCCTTGAAATCGAGATTCAGCACGATCAACGGCCAGGTATCGCGACGATCGTCCCGGATCGCCTGCTCCATGATGGGCCGAATGCGTTCGAAGAAGTGCGCTTTGAGCGTGGGTGCGCCGACCAGCGCGTCATCATCGTGTGCGACCACGGAGGTGAACGCGGCACTCCCCTGTGGCTTTGACCAATAGAGATCCTGCTCAATCGCGAGCGGTGTACCGGTGGCCAGCGCGCGCTCGATGCGGTCTGCCCATTGACCTCGCTCCGGATACGCATTGTGCGCATCGAGCAACACGCGCATGCCTGGCTCGAACGTCGCCCGAGGCACGGCGGCACGCGGCACGACCAGCGCGGCCCGTCCGCCCGTTGTCACGAGGACCAACGCGGTCACCAGAGTGAGCGTTACCCGCGACCGCGCGCGATCGATGATCATCTCACGGTCTCCGAAGTGGAATCCAGTTGCGATTCACCAGTTCGCGGTACCGCATTGGGCGCAACAGTGCGGTGTCGGTGACAAACGTGCGCATGCTCTGCAACAGTTGTGTCGCGTAGTACTCCGGCGTCGATTCCGGATGTCCATAGCCACTGCCAAAGTAGCTGCGGATCATGACTGCCGATTCGGTGCGCGGCAGCGCACGCACCCACTGCGCGTACGCGCTGAAGCGACCGTCTTGCAGCAGATAGTCCTCGACATTCGACACGTACAGCACGGACACACGGGATCCAATTTCGGCAAGATACCGCCCGATCCCCGGCAGCGTCTGCGCCCCGGCCAGATCACCGGTAATCGGCACGATGAGATTGCGGCGCTGCATGGACTTGAGAAACTGGAAGTCCTCCTCGTCCACGAGAAACCCGCGCATGCGACCGCTGGCGTCGTGCTCGAGAATCAACTGTCGAAGCGACGGATAGTACGGCTGCGGCGCGCGGCCGGTCGTGGTGAACCGGAGCTCAAGTCCCTCGTTGATGAACGCGTCGTGGAATCGACCGATGGTGGCGAGATCCTGTGGGGATAGTTGGACGCCACTGCGCTGGACTTCCTCTCGCACGATCGCACGGGCGCGTTGCGCGCTCGTCGCGCCCACTGGCGTGGAGTCAATCCATTGCAGGAGCGCCTGCACCGAGCGCTCGCCCATTTGTCCAATGGTCGATGGCACGGGCCGTCCGGTCCACAAGGCCAGAAACTCCGCCCGATTGCGCGATCGCGCGAACAGCGCCTTGAACATCAAGTGCTGCAGCAGGTTGTCACGGCGGATGTCGGCGATAAACGCAATACGCGGTCGAGTGCGCGCGATATAGGTGAAATTCTGATCGGGGCCCACGCCGATGTACGCGCCGCCGCGCACGCCGAGACGATCAATGGCGCCCAGCACTTGCTGATAGCCTTGTTCGTTTGAGATGAGATTGTCGGTGTTGAAGAACCCGCCCGCGTCCGACAGGCGCCGAATCAGGCCCGCGAAATCCGCGATGCTGTCGGGCGCGCCGCGCACGATCGTCGCGGATTGACCCGGTGCGGACGCGGGAGTTGCGACCGCAAGCGCCGTGACGGCAAGGAGACAGCGGGCAAACCGGTTGGTCATGGAGGAGTCGCGGGGAATGGTTGTCGCGCCGTCGTGAAAAGGACCGTATGTTCCTGTCAAACGCTACCCCATCGAGGACTCAGATGCTCCACAAGCTGACTGCTTCATGCGCGACCGTCTTGCTGCTCGGACTCTCCCGCGCGCTTCCGTCGCAATCTGTGCCGTCCATTGAGGGATTCATGTCGCCGGCATCGCCGCTCACGCTGGTGTCGGCGCGCAAGGCGGATCGGATCGCGTGGATGGTCTACGATCGCGGGATGCGGAATGTGTATACGGCGGCGGCGCCCGATTTCAGGGCAGTGCGTCTGACGAACTACCTGACCGACGACGGCACAGATCTCACCGACGTGGAGATTTCTGACGACGGTTCGATCATCACGTTTGTGCGCGGATCCGCACCGAACCGTTTCGGCTGGGTGGCAAATCCCTCGCACAGTCCCGATGGGTCCGAGCGCGCGATCTGGGCGGTGCGGGCCACCGGCGGGCCATCATGGCGCGTTGCCGAGGGCGCGTCACCAGAGTTGTCGCCCGACGGCCGTCACGTGCTGTATGTGAAGGACGGACAGATCTATCGCGCCAAAGTCATTCGCAGTGGGGTCGTGACCGCGATGGACACCGGCGGCAAGCCCTACATCAAGGAATGGGGTCGCAATGGTTCGCCGCGCTGGTCACCGGACGGGAAGAAGATCGCGTTCGTGAGCGATCGAGAGAATCACTCGTATGTGATGGTGCTCGATGTCGCGACGCGCAAGGCAACGTATGTCTCGCCCGGTGTCGATTGCGATGGTGGTCCAACGTGGTCGCCGGATAGCAAGCGCATCGCGTTCTACCGCCGTCCGGGCACGCCGTTCGGATTGCAGGCGCAGAACGGTCAGGGCGGCATCGGGGGTCCCGCCGGTGCGGCCTCCAATGCCAACGCGCCACGCCCCGCGGGCAATCCGTCGGGCGGATGCGGCGGCGGATTTGGTGGCGGTGGTCGCGGTGGTGGTGGCGATGGTGCAGGGGTCGGCCGACAGGACAGCTCACGCGGGAGCATGCGTCGATCGCCCGGCTTTTTTGCGGCGACGTTTTTCGGCGGGCACACGCTCTCGCTGATGATCGCTGATGCGGTGACGGGCGACGCAAAGGAGTTTTGGCACAACGCCCCGCGCGATAGCGTGTTCACGAGTGCGGCGAACATGGAGTGGGCGGGCGATCAGGTGATCTTTCCGGTCACGGTGCCGCGCGACGAATGGGATCGCTGGTATGCCATCAATGTGAACGGTGGCGCACCGGTGCGTCTCACCACCACCGACGGACTGATCGAGAACGCGACTTCGCTCGCGCTGTCGCGAGATGGTGGCAAGACGCTGTTCTACTGCACGAACGCCACCGACATCGAACGTCGACATATCTGGACGGTGCCGACGGGCGGTGGAACGCCCACGCGCATTTCCAGCGGGAACGGCATCGAGACGTCTCCGCAGCCACTGGCGTCGGGCAAGCAGGTGGCGGTGATCTACATGGACGCCAAGACGCCTGCCTCGATCGCCCTGGTCCCGACCACCGGTGGAGCGCCGAGGGTCATCTTCCCGAAACTCGGTAAGGCGTTCCCGACGCAGGCGCATGTGGTGCCGGAGATCGTGCACACGAAGGCGGCGGATGGTCTCGATATCAGCAACACGCTGTTCCTGCCGCAGGACCTGAAGGCCGGCGAGAAGCGACCGGCAATTGTTTTCGTGCATGGAGGGCCGGCGCGACAGATGCTGCCAGGTTACCACTACATGCAGTTCTATCATTGGTCGTACGCGGTCAACCAGTGGTTGGCGAGCCAGGGCTACGTGGTGCTGTCCATCAACTATCGCAGCGGCATCGGGTACGGACGCAGCTTCCGCACGGCGCCGGGGACGCAAGCGCGCGGAAACTCCGAATATCAGGATGTGGTGGCGGGCGCGAAGTACCTGCAGGCACGCGCGGATGTCGATCCGTCGCGCGTGGGCATCTGGGGATTGTCGTACGGCGGACTGCTCACGTCACAGGCACTGGCGCGCAACTCGGACATCTTTGTTGCCGGTGCAGATCTGGCGGGTGTTCACCTGTACGGCAACGTGATCGACTCCACGAACCTGGCGTTCAAATCATCGGCCGTCGGCGCCATTGACGGATGGAAGTCTCCGGTGTTTCTCGTGCATGGGGACGATGATCGCAACGTGGACTTCGCGCAGACGGTGGGACTGGTGCAGTTGCTGAGAGCGCGAGGCATCTACCACGAACTGATTGTCGTGCCCGACGACTTGCACGAGTCGATGCTGCACAGCAAGTGGATCGAAACGTTCGATAGGATGGGTGTCTTTCTGAAGCGCTTTGTGTGGGAGAAGCAGAAGGCGGCGACGCAGAACTAACCCGCGACCCGTGCGTGAACGCCATCGGCGTTGAAACCTTTCGCGCGAAGCGATGGTCAAATCTGGCACGCGGCCCGAGAAATCGCTTGCTCCTCACAACCGAACTGCTTCATGCGTGCTGCAAAGTGGTGCCGTCTCGTCCTTGCGGCGGTCTGTCTTCCGTCGACGGTGTCGGCTCAGCCCCTCGCACCGCTCACGCCGACCAGTATCCGCCAGGATCTCGCGCTCATGCGCGAACAGTTCCTCGGGATCGAAGCGTCGTACTCGCCCGGCGCGCGCGCCGAGGCGGAGCGCCGCATTGCGCGACTGGAGGTGGTGGCGGACACATTGCAGCGCGGGTTTCTCGAGCTCGAGATCGCGCGAATCGTCGCGTTGGCGGACAACGGACACACGTCGGTGCCCGGCGCGATGCGCGCATCGCACTTCAATCGCGTCGCCATTCGATTGACGCCCTTCGGTGAGGAGTTCTACGTCCTGCGTGCGCAGTCCCAGCATGCCGATTTGCTGGGCGCCCGGCTCTTGGCCATCGATGGAAAGCCGATGGCGATGCTGCGCACCGCGGCGCGTTCGCTGAGTGGCGGAACGGCGGCATGGCGCGATCGACAGGCGCCGTTTCTGTTTGAGAGTCCGGAGCAATTGCACGCACTTGGAGTGATCACGGCATCGACCGCCGCGACCTACCGGTTCCAACTGGCCACCGGAGGCACGGTGGAGCGGCGTCTCGTCGCGGATTCCGCCAACGCCGCAACACCCCGCGCCAACACCAGTCGATGGATGTATCCCGAGCCTCCGGCGTCCGATGGCCGGGAGTGGCGATCGTTGATGGCCGTTGCGCAGGCACCCTGGTCGCTCCAGGAGCCGACGACGCGCTTTCGCTGGCGGGACGCGCCGGAGCTGGACGGGGTGGTCATCGAGTTGCGGCAGAACGTCAGCGCACCCAACGTGATGATTCGCACGTTTCTGATGCAGATGGACACGCTCCTGCGTGTTCAGAAGCCGAGGCATGTCGTGCTCGACATGCGCATGAACGGCGGTGGAGATCTCAACACCACGCGGGCGTTCGTCCAATCACTTCCGACATTGGTCAGCGGGCGCATTTTCGTGCTTACCAGTCCGCACACGTTTTCTGCGGCCATTTCCACCGTCGGCTATCTCAAGCAGGCTGCGCCGGAACGTGTGTCAATCGTCGGCGAAATGGTGGGTGATCGTCTGGAGTTCTGGGCTGAGGGTCGACCCGTAACGCTCCCGGGTTCCGGTATTCTTATCGGCCGCGCGACCGAACGACATGACTACGCCACGGGGTGCAAGCCGTACTCCGATTGTCATGGCGCGGTGGTGCGCAGTCCGA
Organism: Gemmatimonas sp.; assembly: GCA_040080315.1. Lineage (GTDB taxonomy): Bacteria > Gemmatimonadota > Gemmatimonadetes > Gemmatimonadales > Gemmatimonadaceae > Gemmatimonas. Next base: position 2,325 of record JBEBIR010000138.1, on the reverse strand, counting down.
TCAGCGTGAAGACGCTGGCCCCCGATCTGTCGGCGCCGTGGACGCTGGCCGACTATCGGGCGGGTCGTGATCCTGGGATGGCGGCCATCGCCGCGGAACTACGACGCTAGGCGACTCACGTTGGCGCTGACTATTTCTTCCATCCCTTCATGTCGTCGACGTTGATCGGCACGTCCAGGTGCTCAAGCAGCAATTCAAAGCGTCGTTGTTCCTCGCGCTTGAAGCGGTCCTGATCGGGAAACAGCGTCTTCAGCAGTGGCGCCGTGTCGAAGTTGTCGTTGGCTGTTGCGGCGTCTTTCCAGACAATGGTGTATCGGAAATCCCAGCGGTTGGCTTCTCCGGCGTGATATACCGGCGTCGCGGCCGACATGCTCACGATTCGTCCAAGTTCCTGTTCCTTGACCAGCAGCGGATAGTGATTCCGCTTGTACAGGTCCAACCACTCGGTCGCGTAGCCCCATTTGATCTTGTAGTAGTACTCGACCACGTAGGGCTTGGCTGGCGCCTGCGCCTTCCCGTCGCTGAATGGCACGGCGAAGGTGATGGCCAGCAGGGCGATGAGGAATGGCAGGATGCGCTTCATAATGAGAGGGGAAGGGGAATGCGAGAATGTATCGCCTGAGGGTGGGCTGCCGGAATGCATGGCTTCCGAGCGCTTGGGCGGACTGATGCGTAGAATTCGGACAAGCGCACTGCGCGTCCCTACCCAAGCCCTCCGTGACATGGTCAACCTGCGATTTGCTCCCCGACGGTATGCGATGGCCGCCGTGGCCCTGATGATTTCGCCAGTGCTCGCGCAGGCGCAACGCAGCTCGGCTCGCCCAGCGGCAAAGTCGGACGCGGTGGTCGCGCCACTCCTTCCTGCTGACGTCCTGAAGGGTCTTCAGGTGCGCTCCATCGGACCGGGGCTCGTCACGGGCCGCATCGCCGACGTCAAGATCGATCCCACCAACCCGAGCACCTGGTACATCGTCACCGCGTTTGGTGGTGTGTGGAAGACCGTCAACCGCGGCGCGTCGTTCACCCCGATCTTCGACGATCAGAGCACGCACAACTTCTGCTGCATGGAGATTGATCCAAAGAACTCCAATGTGCTGTGGCTTGGCTCGGGTGAGAACCACAGCCAGCGCAGTGCACACTTCGGCGACGGCCTGTACAAGTCCACGGATGCCGGCAAGACCTGGAAGCGCGTGGCGCTTGCGCAGTCGGAGCATATCGGCAAGATCATCATCGATCCGCGCAATCCGGACGTGGTGTATGTGGCGGCGCAGGGACCGCTGTTCTCGGCCGGCGGTGAACGCGGTCTGTACAAGACGAGTGATGGCGGTGTGACCTGGTCACGCAGTCTGTTCATCAGCGACAATACCGGCATCACGGATGTCGTGTTTGATCCGAAGAACGCCGATGTGCTGTATGCCGCGACCTATCCGCGTCGTCGTCATGTCGGACAGGCCATCGGTGGCAGTCCCGAGGGCGGGCTGCACAAGTCAGTCGATGGCGGGAAGACATGGACGAAGCTCGGCAATGGACTGCCGACCGGTGACGTCGGTCGTGCGGGGCTGGCGATTGAAGGACGCACCTCGCCCACACAGATTTTCGCGTTCTTCGAGGCGAGTGCGGGCCAGTCGGGCCTGTATCGTTCGACGGATGACGGCGCGTCGTGGACGCGCTTTGGCAAGAATGCACAGGGCGCGGGCGGACGTGGTGGCGGTGGGGGAGGCGGCCGTGGTGGCGCCGCCGCCGCGGCTCCGGTGACCGCCGCCGACAGCGCGCGCGTCGCGGCGGCCCGCGAGAACTGGTTTACGAGCGGCACCGGACAGTACTACAGCGAATTGTTCCTCGACCCGCATCGCGTTGGACACATGTACGAGGTGGGTACGAACCTCGCGCGCAGCACTGATGGCGGCGCCACGTGGTCGAACACGAACTGGGAAAGTCGCGGCGTGCATGTGGACCATCACGCGATGGCATTTGATCCGCTCGACAAGAACCACATCCTGCTGGGCAATGACGGTGGGCTATATGAGACTTACGATTTCGGCGAGACGTGGAAGTTCCATGCCACACTCCCGATCACGCAGTACTACCGCGTGGGCGTGAACAACGCCAAGCCATTCTACTATGTGTGCGGTGGCACACAGGACAACTTCTCACAGTGTGGACCGTCGCGGACCACGAACACGTGGGGCATTCGCAACAGCGACTGGTTCAACATTGTGGGTGGCGATGGATTCCAGGCACGCGGACATATGGAAGACCAGTATGTGTTCTTCGGCGAGTCGCAGAACGGTGGTCTTTCGCGATTCGACATGCGCACGGGTCGCG
>JBEBIR010000868.1:0-1715 GCA_040080315.1 Gemmatimonas sp. | reverse complement strand
TACTCGGTCCCTATCGGACTACTACCTCGGACCGTATGAGCAACTGGCGGCGTGGGCCGCAGCGTTGCGCGACCGTGCCCGAGCCGACGTATAGGTCGACTATTCCGGTACGCCCGAGCGGTGTGACGCGTCTATGTTCGCCGTTAGACTGCGAGCGCTTCCGCAGCGGCACGCTCACCGGATCGAATTGCACCTTCAATGAATGTGGGCCACACCGGTGATGTTTCCGTGCCAGCCCAATGAAGCGGGCCAACGGGATCGCGTATTGCCGAACGAAACGCCCACGTGGCGCCCGGTGCGAGATAGCCGCCATAGCAGCCTCTCGTCCACACTTGCGTTGACCAGTTCATCTCGATGACGCGCTCGGGCGTCAACGCCTTGTTGCCGAATCGCGCGGCCATCTCGGCAAGAATCTTTTGTCGACGATCGGCCGCGGACAGCAGCGATGCGGCACGCGCCTGATCGGTGTAGATGAAGCCCGTCAACACACCGGCCGCGCTGTGCTCTGGCGGTGCGCTGCTGTCGGCGGTTTCGGATACCATCGCCGAGTAGTCGAGCGACAAACCGCTTAATCCGGCGTCGCGCCAGAACGGGCGATCGTAGATCATGCCAATCTTGATCACGAGGCCTTGTGGCCAATGCTGTGTGATCTGTGCGCGTGCCACGGGCAGCGACGGCGCGAACTCGATCGCACCCATCAGGGATGGTGGGCCTGCGAAGATCACGTGACGCGCTTGCACCTCGAGGCTGTCGGTGATGATCGTCGCTCCAGTCTCGCTCCAGCGCACGCGTCGCACCGCGTTCTTCAAACGGACAGTGTCGGGGCCGAGCATTTCTGCCATGCGAACGGCCACGGGTTGAGATCCACCCACGATGCGGTCCTGTTGCGCCGCGTCGTTGAATCCGTTCAGCGCGTCGAAGCCGACACACGCGCGAACGAGTGACAAGAAGGAAAGGATGGAAATCTGTTCCGGGCTCGCGCAGGCGTAGGACATGTCGCTGACGAGAAACTCGCGGATGTTGGTCTCTTTCACGTTCTGCGCCAGCCATTGCGCGAGTGTGATGCCATCCCATGTGCGCGCGTTGGGATGCGACCACGGCGCCGCCGGGTCGAGCGTGTTGGCCATCGCCTGCAGTTTGCGCTTGATCGCTTCGACGCGATTCATGCCGGGAAGGAGCGCCCAGTTGCCGCCGACGCGTTGGTACTCCTTGCGCGCCGGTCCGAACACCAGCGCCTCGCCGAAATTCGGACTTGGGTAGGTGGTCTTTCCGGTTTCCTTGATCCAGTGGTAGAAGCGGTCGTGACCGGCGCCGACCCACTGTCCGCCTTCATCCACCCATCCCCCGTCACGGAGGGGAAGTGTGAGCGTGCGACCGCCTACGCGATCGCGGGCTTCCAGTACGACGACGGATTTGCCCGCGTTCTTGATCGCGTGGGCGGCGGCCAGTCCGCCGAAGCCGGCACCGATAACGCACACATCCACGGAGTTGGGCGGAGTGGCTGCGAGATTCTCGCCGCTTCCATCTGGTGTCGTGCAGCCGGCTGTACCCGTCAGTCCAGCAGCGGCGACGGTTCCGGTGACCTGCAGGAACCGGCGGCGAGAGATTTCAGAAGGCGTCATGAGAGAAATTGCGCGCTGGACGGCGAGTTTGCACGTCGCGCGGACGTGTGCGTCGAGCGACCGACGGGTTGACACTCACCTGGCGTCAAGCGG
>JBEBIR010000867.1:0-1718 GCA_040080315.1 Gemmatimonas sp. | reverse complement strand
ATAGGCGTGCAATAGGGTATAGTGAAATGTACTGTATTGGTGATCAAACACGATTCTCATGATTGAGCACGTCATCATCGCAAATTGGCACACTCAGGCCTCCAGCGACGTTCTGGAGCAATTGCACACATCTGCAGACGGCCTGTCCAGCGCCGATGCAACGAAGCGTCTGGTCGCCGACGGCCCAAACGAACTGCAGGAAGGCACGCGCGTTAGTCCGCTGCGAATCTTTTCCGGACAGTTCAAGAGTCTCATTGTCTGGATTCTGATCGTCGCCGGCATCATCTCGGGTGTGCTGGGCGAAGTGGTGGATGCCATCGCCATCTTCGCCATCGTGATACTCAACGCGATCATCGGCTTCACGCAGGAGTTCAACGCCGAGCGATCGATTGCGGCCTTGAAGAAGATGACGGCACCCTTGGCCAAGGTGCGCCGAGACGGCGCGGTGACCACCATCCCCGCCTCGCAGGTTGTTACGGGCGACATTCTTGCACTGGAGGCGGGCGATCTGGTGGCTGCCGACGCCCGGCTGTTGAGCGCTGCATCGCTGACGTGCACCGAAGCGTCGTTAACCGGCGAGTCGGAAGCCGTATCGAAACAGTCCGACGGCGTGTTGGCCGCAGAGATCCCGTTGGGCGATCGTGACAACATGCTGTTCATGGGTACCGGAATAGCAACCGGAACCGGTCAGGCCGTAGTGGTTGCCACGGCGATGGACACGGAACTCGGTCGCATTGCCGCCATGATCGCATCGGCCGGGGTCGATCAGGGAACACCATTGCAGCGGCGACTTGATGCATTCGGTCGCGTGCTCGTGTGGGCGGCGCTGGGGATTGTCGGATTGGTGACCGTGTTGGGTCTGCTGCGCGGGACACCGCTGATGGAGTTGTTCCTGACGTCGGTGAGTCTCGCGGTTGCGGCTGTGCCGGAAGGGTTGCCAGCGGTGGTCACCGTGGCGCTGTCGCTTGGCGTGTTGCGCATGTCGCGCCGGCGCGCACTGGTGCGCAAACTCGCCGCCGTCGAAACACTGGGGTCGACCAGCGTCATCTGCACGGACAAGACGGGAACGCTCACGGTTGGCGAGATGACAGTGCGCACGCTGTACGTGGCCGGGCAACACTACGAGGTGACCGGCGAAGGCTACGGTCCGACGGGCGAGGTTCGCCTGCACGGCGACTCGACCGATGCCACGAACGGCGATGCGCTGCGGACACTCGCCACGGTATTGGTGGGCTGCAACAATTCCCATCTCGTAGAGGTCGATGGCGCATGGCGAACGGTGGGCGATCCGACCGAGGGGGCGTTGCTCGTTGCCGGCATCAAGGCGGGCGCGAACCAAGCCGCCATCGACACGGATCTGCCGAAGGTGCACGAGATCCCGTTCGACTCCGATCGCAAGCGGAGTGCGGTGATCCGACGACTGCCGGACGGCGCACATCGTGTGCTCGTCAACGGTGCCCCCGGTCCGTTGCTGGACTGCTGCACACGTGTGTACACGAACAGCGGCGTGCGTCCGCTCACGGCCACGGATCGAAAGCATATCCTCGCGCATGCGTCTGATATGGCGCGCCGCGCGTTGCGTGTGCTCGGTTCGGCGCAACGCGATATCGGAGACGCGCTGCCCGACGATCTCTCGGCCGCCGCCATCGAGCAGGATCTGGTGTTCGTGGGGTTGACGGGAATGCACGACCCGCCGCGACCCGAGGCGAAGGCGGCGA